>CALBHZ010000070.1 GCA_937892815.1 uncultured archaeon
ACAAGTTCCTCTACGATAATAATATCAATATATTGATATTATATATGCCGGATCCAGATCAAGCGAGGATAGTAGCCTCTAGGTTTCTAGATACCCTACTCTACTTAAAGAAGAAAAAGGGAATTAGGGTTAAGACCTTAACCGTAATAGACGAAGCTCAAGAATTCATACCAAGAGATGCGAGGGGAACGGCTCTAGATAGCAATAAAAGCGTTGAAGCCCTCCTCAGACAAGGTAGGAAGTATAGGAGCTTCGCGTGGATAAGCACCCAAAGGGTAGCTCACTTAAATACCAACGCATTACAACAGCTACATAGCTACTTCGTAAGCACTTTGCCTAGGATGTACGATAGGATGGTAATAGCAGATGCCTTTAGCTTAGATTACGGATTAGTTGAGAAAGTAACCGAGCTATCTACTGGAGAATGGCTTTTCGTATCTTACAAGGCTACTAAGCAGAAAAACGTACCCGCCTTCATAAGAACCGAAAATAATGAAGATTACATAGTCGAGTACTTGAAAGGGAGATAAAAGCTACTTTTCAAGCTGTTTAGCTTCTTGAGGGAAGATCTCTACCCTTTCTCCTATAGCCTGTCCAGGCACATTAGGGTTAAACTTCACCCTAACCACGCCGTTTAAACCGTGATGCCTAATCACTCTCCCTACGTATTCGTTTCCATACCTATCTCTATAGACCACCTTTGCGTTCATAAACTTCAAGACGTCCCATCCCTTAACTCCTTCAATTTTAACTAAGGCTTGATTTGGATTTTGTGTCCCAGGCCCCCTTCTATATCCTACGATGGTTCCCGAGACGACCATACCGCTTTCATAATATATCTGTTAAAGTTATAAGACTTTTTCTTGCAGCTATTTTATAAAAGATAGGGATTATTTTAAAAAATTCGTTTTATTTATTTTTAAAGGTGCGATTTAAAGATAAGTGCTTCAATTACATTCAAAATTACGTCGGTATTACGGCAAAAATATAATTATCATCCGTACTTTATAGGTGTGAAATGATACACGTGTTCCCATTAGCTAGTAAGATGCACGATAAGAGCTTCTACACGGAACTTTTGTCGGATTACCTTAAGGTACTTAGTGACGTTAACGTTCGAGTTTCAAACGTAATTACTAGCGCAGAAGAAATTGAAAACTTAAGGGTCAAGGACGTTGAAGTAGCCATGTCGGTATTCTTAACTGGAGGTACGAGCGGGCTCGCGAGAGTCCTAGCCTCTAAGCTAGGAAAGAACGTTCCCTTGTTGATGATAGCCCATGGATACCACAATAGCTTAGCGTCGGCTTTATCGGCTAAGAATAGGTTACTAATTGAAGGATATAAAACGAGCATTGTATTTTCGGAGAAGGTAGATGATGTAAAGCTCGGAATAGTAGCGGCTAGAGCCGTATCGGACGTTAAATCGATGAGGGTATTGTTAGTAGGTGAGGAAGATGGGGAAGCTGCCGATTTTGGAAGGGCTATAGGCGCAAAGGTCTTTAAAGCATCGTTAAGTGAGGTAGAGGAAGCAGTAGATAAGGTTGAAACAACTAAGGCAAGAGAAACGCTCTCTAAGTTAGCGTCTAAGCTAGATATTGGCTACTGCGATACGTCCCTCATTGAAAAACCCCTTAAGCTACCGCTAGCTTTAAAGGAACTATTAAGGAAGTATGACTGTAATTCACTAGCTATTAATTGCTTTCCGCTTATAGTTAAGTTCGGCTTCTCTCCTTGTATTGCCATAAGCCTTCTAAACGATGAAGGAATACCCGCTGCATGTGAAGCAGATCTCAGATCCTTAGTATTGTTAAGGATCTCACTAACCGTATCTAAAAAACCGGGATGGATCGCAAACCCCTGTGGTTTAACGAAAGATGGATTAATCTTCGCTCACTGTACGATAGCTACCAATCTCATAAAGGGAGGAAAGCTCTTTTCCCATTTCGAATCGAATAACCCAGTAGCCATAGCGGGAGAGATAGAAAGGGGAGAGTATCTGCTAGCCTCCCTAAGCTACAATTACAAAGAGCTGTTCATGAACAGAGTATATGTGGAAAGATCGGGGATGATAAGCGATAAGATGTGTAGAACCCAAGTTATATTGAAACTCAGTACTAATTTAAAAGATTTCGTAAGGAAAGCCATCAGTAATCATCACGTACTTATGCCCTTAGAATTGTTAAATGTTCTTCCATACATCGCTGACCTTCTCGACCTCCGCATTATTACATAATTAGCCTTTAAAGAAGCTCCTATAAACTCTCCAAAATCGATTTTAGAAGCTAGATATAGATCGATATAGGTATCAAGTGTTGTATGAAGTTAAGGATAGTAGGAGGCAGTACGTAATTCACTTATAACCAAGGACACGAAAAAGCAATGCCTCTAGGATAAAGTTCACTTGCATTTTACTGTCTACGCTTAGGGGAATTGCTTTAGACATAGTTTAGATACAGGGATGATATATTGGCGCACGAAGCGGCTCCTTATTATAATAAATATCCTTGCATATTATTAAAGAAAGTGCGATTGAAAATTAGCTAGAATTCATTAAGCTCCCTTAAATGACGTATAAGCTCTCCCTTTAGATCCCTTAAACTCAGGGGATTTAGGAACTTATCAGCGAACTTAGATGTAGCTAAAACCATTAAGCCAGGCAAAGTAGTGACCCCTTCAGGAGCGAAAGTAAGCGTCAACCCCAAAGCCTTCAGCTTATTGCTGTCTATTTTCGAAGGATACAATGCTCTCAAACACTCACAAATTTCCCTATTTGATAAAACATTACGAATATCGTCAATCTCTTTGAAAAATTTCATAACTTCCTTAACTTCGATCATGAGTTAAACTGGAACGAATAGAAGGATAACATTAAAGGAGAAGCTCTCTAGTCGATTAGGTCAAATTTAATTTAGAGGAAGGGGAATAAAGTTAAAATCATACGATCGTCTACTAAAAGTAGGGTTGAGCAAAGGCTATGTAGCTTTAGTGGTCGTTTTGATCATCTTATTTATAGGGCTCTACCTTTACTTCTTTCCTATAGGAGGAGGAAGGCTGGAAATTCTTGGAGGAGAAAAGAAGATGCAGGTTTTTTCAACGGCTTTTCAAGATCAAGGTAGTATACCTGTAATTTACACTAAAGATGGAAAGGATATCTCTCCTCCCATATCTTGGGTTTTACCTCCAAATATCGGAGGCGTAGTGTGCTATGCCTTAATTATGTACGATCCAGACGCTCCTAACCCTCCTTTCGTTCATTGGATATTATTCAATATTCCTCCAGATGTTAACTATATACGCGAAAATGTGCCTAAAGAACCTGAGGTACTAGGGGTAGGCCTGCAGGGTAAAAACGATTATGGAGAGATAGGTTATGGAGGCCCATATCCTCCTAAGGGATCAATTCATCATTACGTGTTTAGGGTTTACGCGCTCGATTCCTATCTAATGTTAAACGCTGGATGTAGCAAGGAGGAGTCCGTAAAGGCCGTTAAGGACCACGTAATAGTATATGGAGAGTTGAGAGGAATTTACGGTAGGTAATGAAGTTAAACGTTATCTGGTTCGATTCAATGGGAGCGAAAAGTAGCTGTATTTTAGTTGAAACGAGATCGGTTAATGTATTAATCGATCCGGGAGCGGCCGTAATGCAACCCTCCTATCCATTACCTAAAACTGAAAAAATTAAGCTCTTGAAAAACGCGGTTAAAGAGATAGAGAAAGCCTCCAAGAAAGCGGATGTTATCGTAATTACGCATTACCATTACGATCATCATTTTAAGCCATCTAATCCACATCTCTCAAATCCAACTTTAATTTACGATAGGAAGAGGATCTTGATAAAGAATCCAAATGAGTGGATCAACTTCTCTCAATTTAAAAGAGCTAGGGCTTTTATTGAGGAGCTCGCTAACTTAAAGGGGATCGATTTAAAGGAGATATATGAGGAGGCCAAGGCTGGCGATTATGATGATCCAGTTGAGAACTTAACTCATGCTCTATCTATGGATTTTGGAGATTATGCGAAAAGGAGAGAAGAACTCCTAAAAAAGGGAAGGAGATTCTTCGATAACTTAACTAAAATATGGCGAAAAGGACCTTGGATAAAGGATAAGTTAAAATTGGGAGATATAGGGATAGAGTTCGCCGATTCTAGAGAATTTAAGTTCGGCAACGTTGTTATCCGCTTTTCAAATCCTCTATTCCACGGCATAGAGTACGATAGAACGGGATGGGTTCTATCTGTATTTATTAGAGATGGGAAGGATTCGATATTGTATACGAGCGATCTAATGGGTCCTCAAATCGAGGATTACGCGGATATGATAATATCTATGAAACCTAAAAAGCTGATTTTAGACGGCCCTCCCATCTACCTGTTTCCATATATGTTAAATAGGATAAATCTCAATAGGGCTGTAGAAAACGCTAAGAGGATAATTAAGGAATCGAAGGCTGAATTTATAATATACGATCACCACTTAATGAGGGAGAAAGGCTACATGAGGTATGTAGGAGATGTATTCAGAGAGGCGAGAAAGGAGGGAGTAAAGCTTATAGCTGCTTCTGAGACGAAAGGAGAAAAGCCGTTAATAGATAGGATTTGAGGCCTGAACTCCACGTTCATTATCATGAGCTTCCATGCCGTATATCTCTCCTTGCTCGTAAGTATATTAGACGCATCCGTTTGGGACTGGAGTCTACTAAGGAACGGATCTACGAATTTGAGACGGATATATCAACAACGCGTATATGATTACAAGAACTAAAAACGGCTATTACCGGAAATGCACCTTACGTCCTTTTCTAAAAACCATCATTTATAACACATGCTTTTCATTTCCTTAGAAACGCTTATAAAGGCTTAATCCTCTGAAAGATATGGAAATGTTTTTTCGATCTCGTCATTTTGTTAATAACGTCGAACTGCCCTTACTCATGCATCCACTGCTATACGTCTAGGTTTAAGGGAGAGCCTACAAGAGAGGAGGTTATTTCTTGGCTAGATAAAGTATCGAAGCTGTCCGATCATATAGGTATAACCGGAGGAGAGCCTCTAGCGAGAAAGGACATTTTCGATATACTGGAGTTTGCTAGAGAAAAGTTTGAGTGGTTAGCCCTTCAGACCAACCTATCGCTTTTAACTAATGAAAAGGCCAAAAGATTGAAAGAGATCGAATTAGATATAGTCTACACTAGCTTAGATGGTCATAGTAAAGAGCTACATGAGGCGATTAGAGGGAGCGGATCTTGGAGTTTATTGATGGGGAAGCTAAAAATGTTAAAGGACGTTCCGTTCTCCACGGTAACTACTATAAACTCCTTTAACTGGAACGTCGTAGATAGAATTGCTGAAAAGGCGGAGAAGCTAGGGGCATCTTCAGCCTCCTTCATTCCTATAATTCCCGCTGGTAGGGCATCTAAGGACTTAATGCCTACTCCTAAGCAAATGAAAGAGGCTATACTGAAACTATCGAAAACGGCAGATCATCTAAATATCCCCATCTACATCTGGTGTTATCCATCGGCTAAGGCCATAGATGAGAAAGGAAGCTTAAATGTTAGACCTTGCCCATCTACATCTCTGGATATTGCACCGGATGGCAGAATTCTACTATGCGATACCCTAGATATACAGATCTCTCATATCAACAAATCGATCGAAGATATAATTAGGGATTACGAAGAAAGCGAATGGGTTAAGCTAGTAGATAACAGGAGGCCTGAACCATGCTTAGACTGCCCTTACTTCGACTTCTGTAAAGGAGGATGTTACGCTAGATCTCTACTGGTTAAGGGTGATATAAGATCCTCCGATCCTCTATGTTCATATAGGGGATAGTTAATTGGTTAAACGTTCATGATACTAGTAGATCCCTTAAGGACTGGAGGAGCTGTTCCAGATGAAGTGAAGAAACGGCTTCTCGAATTCGTAGATGGGTACAGCGTATGCGCTTACTGTCAAGGAGATCTACATAAAATCACGAAGCCTAACATTAAGAGCTTCATCGAGGAGTTGAGAGAATGGCTTAAGGCATATGAAGTAAGGCTAACACATGGAGCTAGAGAGTCCTTCTTTGCCCTTTTCTTCGCTCTCTACAAATCTAGGGTTAAGGAGGGAAAGGCGGCTCCCGTAATTATAGCGGATGGAAATACCCATTATTCATTAGAGCTTGCAGCTGAGAGAGCTATGTTCGATTTAATTAAAACGAAGGTAGGAGCCTATCCAGAATATAAGATTATAGAAGAAGATTACGAGGATAAGATATTGGGAGTCAAGAAGAAGTACGGGCTTCTACCGGCGCTATTAGCTATTACCTATCCGGATGGCCATTACGGAAACTTCTCGGATATAAAGAAGATATCCAAAATCGCTAAGGATTACAATATACCTATTATGGTGAATGGCGCTTACCTCATCGGAAGAGTTAAAACGGATATGGAGGAGCTAAACGCAGATGCCTTAGTAGCGTCTGGCCATAAATCCATGGCCTCTTCAGGCCCTATCGGTCTACTCGCTTTAAATGAGGAGCTCTCTAAAGACGTGCTCAAGAAGAGCAAGCTACACGGAGACAAGGAGGTAGAGCTGTTAGGATGTACGGTTAGAGGGCTTCCAGCTATTTCACTAATGTTGTCCTTTCCGTACGTTAAGAAGAGAGTGGAGAAATGGGAAGAAAAGGTCGAAATCGCTAGGTACTTCATCAACAAAGCTGGAGAACTTGGATTAAAGCTGCTCGGAGAAAGGCCGCATAATCACGATTTAATGCTTTTCGAAACCCCTCAATTTTATGAAATATCGATTAAGAGAAAAGATAGGTTCTTCTTGTATAAAGAGCTTAAGAAGAGAGGTATAATAGGCATAAAGCCTGGAATAACGAAGGTAGTAAAGCTAAGTACGTATTTGTTAAATAGAGAAGAGGCCGACTTCGTAGTAAGCTCCTTTAAGGAAATATTGGAGGAGGGATAGCGATGTTAAAGGTAAAGGAAATAGAGGAGGAATTAAAGAAGCTAGGGTTTTATGAAACGTGGAGGAAATACTCGAAGCTCATACCTAAGGAAGGAAGGGAGATACCTGTAGGAAAAGGCAAGGAACATCCCGTAATTTCTACGATCCTTAAAATAAGGGAGGTACTGCTCGACATGGGCTTTACCGAATTAATACTACCCATTATGATCGACGTTCATGAAGTTTACAAACAATACGGACCGGAAGCGCCGGTCATTCTCGATAGGATATATTATCTAGCAGGAATTCCTAGGCCGGATATAGGTTTAGATAAGGAGAAGGAGGAAATTGTAAAGAAAGAGATCGGGAGCATCGATATTAAGGAACTTAAAGCCGTATTGAGGGATTACAGGAAGGGGAAGACGAGTGCAGACGAGTTAATTGAAGATATGAAGAGAAGGCTCAAAGTAGGAGATAAAGAGGCTATTAAGCTGCTAGAAATGTTCGAGCCCTTCTTCAATCTCAAACCCGAGCCCTCTTCCCTAACCTTAAGATCTCATATGACGGGCGCTTGGTTCCAAGCTATTTCTGAAGTATTGGAATATAGAGACCCTCCTCTCTTCCTCTTCTCGATAGATTGGGTATTTAGAAGAGAACAGAGAGAGGACGAAAGCCATCTAAGAAACTATCACTCAGCTTCGATAGTTATAGTTGACGAGAATTTAAGCGAAGAGTACGCGAAAAAGATAACTAAGGAGATAATAGAAAGGCTTGGCTTTAAAGATATTGAAATAAGAACTAGAACCGATACAGCGAGGTACTACGCTTTAAATCGAGAATGGGAAGTATATGTGGATTTTAAGGGGAAGAGATATGAAATAGCTACCGGAGGTTTTTACAACCCTATATCTCTAGCTAGGTACGGCATTCCATATTTAGTCTATAACCTAGGAATAGGAGTTGAGAGGTTAGCGCAGATAATCTATGGAGAGGAGGACATCAGGAGGCTGGTTTACTGCCATAGGTTCTTTAAGCCAAGCGATGAAGAAATAGCGAGTATGCTTAAGCCTATTGAGGAACCCAAAACCGAATGGGGTAAGGCCTTAGAATCGGTCTTAATTAAGAAAATAGAGGAAAATAAGGATAGAGTAGGTCCCTTTAAAGAGCTCATCTACGAAGATCGAAAGGTGAGGGTATACCTGTACGAGCCAGATAAGGGAAAGAAGTTAGTTGGACCTGCGGCTTTCAACAAAATATACGTCATTAATGGTGAAGTTATTTCAAGCGTAGAAGATGAGAAGGGCGTATACGTTGGAAGATACGTAGACTTCGTCGTTAAAAGGTTTGCAACCCAGATAGAAAGAGGTGAGCATGGATGGATTAGAGCGAGATGGGCAGGAGGTCCGTCGGATATCAATTTATTCATACCTGAGAAACTTCTTAAGTGGATGATGGAGAATAAGAAAAAAGTCGATATAATCGGCCCCATATTCATCGATCTCATAGTTGAAAGAAAGGACCTCTCTCCATAATATCTTTTAAGCGATTATTTCCATATATAGTGCTCATGAAGGTGGCCATTATATCGGATACCCATGATAACCTACCTAACGTAAGATCCCTTGTAAAGAAACTGAAAGATGAGAAGGTGAACCTAATTCTACATGCAGGAGATATAATCGCTCCTTTTACTTTAAAGGAATTCCAAGGGTTTAAACTGTACTTCGTGTTTGGAAACAACGATGGAGAAAGGAAGCTGCTAAGGGAAACATCGAAAAAGCTAGGCTTTATCGCTCTAGAGGATTTCGGAAGTTTAGAAATTGATGGAAGGAGATTCGCTTTAATACACGGCAAAGATGAAGAAATAGTAAACGCGTTATGTAAAAGCGGGCTCTACGACGTAGTCGTTAGAGGACATACGCATAAACATGAGATAAAAAGGGTAAACGGAACCCTCCTTATAAATCCAGGAGAGGTATGTGGTTATCTATTTGGAGAGGCGACTTACGTGATCTACGATACTAAGGAGAACAGGGCTCAATTACTTTCTCTTTAATTTTTTAATGAAGGCTATAAGGCCCGTTAGTAAAGCCCCGATAACCACTCCAATAGCTAGGTATAAGTTCC
Source organism: uncultured archaeon (assembly GCA_937892815.1). Lineage (GTDB taxonomy): Archaea > Thermoproteota > Nitrososphaeria > Conexivisphaerales > CALBHZ01 > CALBHZ01. The sequence goes on from CALBHZ010000070.1 coordinate 9,071, forward strand.
TAACCTCTTCTATCTTCTTTCGGTAAAACGCGGAATAATAGGAAGTATAGAAAATGATATCCTTAGAGCTCTTCTGACCTACCCTATCCTCGGCCTCTATCCTTAAGGTATGAGCTCCATCTACGAGGTTCTTAGGATTAATAAACATCTCCTTTACGATCTTCCCATCTATCTTAACGGTTACGTTTGCTAAATTGGAGTCGTAAACTTCGTAAACTATCTTCGTTTCGCTTTTTATTTGTTGACCATTTTCAGGAGATATTAGCTTTATAACGGGAGGCTCGTTATCTACGTAAAAGGTGTAGAGCTTCTCAGATGTATGATTAACTTCATCTACGGCTAGAATCTTTACTGGAAGGGTTCCGGAAAGCTCGCTAATATCCAAATCGATCGTAAGCTTAGGCTCAGTCACGTTATACCATTTATCCAGTATTTTAACCGAAAGCAACGCTAAGTTCGGTTCATCTACCGTTACGTTAAACTTAAGCCTCTTGGATATCAAATCTCCATCTTTCAACCCTTCCATTTCAATAATAGGAGGCGTGTT
>CALBHZ010000071.1 GCA_937892815.1 uncultured archaeon
CCTCAACCCCCTCACCTCCCTCCTAACCTCCGCTATTGCAATCTTTACTTTTTCATCCTCTAAGCCCGTAAACTTCGAAAGCGTTTTCGAAAGCTCTTCAAGCATGTAGGTTAGGTTCAATAAGGTATTCCATACATCGAACGATACGATCTTAATCATTTCCCTTCCGATCTTCTCAGTGAAAAACTTAAATTTTTGGGCTAAGGCTTTAAATCCTTAGAGTACAGGTACGTTTTACCTTTCCTCTTTACGGCTAAAACGTTCTTCCCAGGCTCTCCCTTTTCAATATACCCAATTACCTTCGCTTCAACTCTGTGTTTTTCGGAAATAGAGATGATCCTTTCGGCAATTTCAGCGCTATCCACGATAATTCCAAAGCCTACGCCCATGTTAAAGACCTCGAACATTTCCTTCCAATCGATCTTCCCCTCTTTCCTAATTAAATCGAAGATGGGGTCTGGATCGGGCATACTATCTAAAACGTACCTCAACCCAGATCCTACCTGCAAGAACTTAGTCAATCCTCCTCCAGTAACGTGCACCATGCCTCCTATATGTTCTCTACAACGATCTATTACCTCTGCAACGATGGGAGCGAAAATACGAGTTGGAGATAGAAGCGCCTCTCCAATGCTCATATCCAATTCATCTACATAGCTATCTATCCTATAACGTCCTCTATATCCTCGCTCAATTGAAGGCTCGCAGATCTCGGGGAATTTTTTCCTATAGTATTCGCTTAGGAGAACGTGTCTTGCCAACGTTAAGCCGTTACACATTATCCCGCTATTCTCCTTCTTCTCGTATTTCGCTCTCCCCCCGCTTCTAAGCCCAACTATTAAGGCCTTATCGCGAACCTCTCCTCCAACTAAGGTATCTAGCGTAGCTCTTGCGTAAATAACTCCAACTACATCTAAGGTTCTCACTTGATCCGGGAGATCGGCGGTTTCCCCTCCGCTGAATTGAGGACAGATCCTAGTTTTTGACTTGAAGCTAGATAACATGTTGAAAACCTCTTCAAAGCCTCGACTTAGCTCCTTAAGTACCTCGGACTTGGGAAGTCTGAGGGCATTTATCGCAACGTAATCCGCAAACGCAATGGGCTCAGCTCCAACGGTTATAACATCATCTAGATTCATAGCTACAACGTCCTGCGCTAACCCTCTAAAACATGCGAGATCGTCGAGCTCCTTATAATACAGGTAGGAGATTATGGGCTTGCTGCCAGCTCCATCTACGTGTAACGTAAGGTATTCTTCCCTATCGGGATCTTTTAATAAAGAGGTAAACATGTAGGGAAACGCTTCCTCTATTAACTTCTTAAAGTAGCTTACATCTCTCTTATAAGCGTCAACTCCTAGCTTCCTATACTCCATACCCATCCTACTACCGTTAAGCACGATTTCGTTTTAAACATATTTATCTTAACTAAGTTAAACGGTAAGGGGGGCAAGAAGTGTTAGTATCTCTTATTTTGGGAAGTGAAAAGGATAGGAGTATAGGGGACGTTATATACAACCTACTAAGAGAATTCGGAGTAAACGTAGAGTATAGGATACTATCTGCTCATAGAAATCCTAAGAAGCTAGCTGAATACGTCGAAAGCTGTAAAGCTGACGTTTTCATCGCGGTTGCAGGCTTATCGGCAGCCCTTCCTGGCTTTATAGCATCCCATACCTTAAAGCCCGTAATAGGCGTGCCTAGGAACGTTAAGCTTGAGGGAATCGATTCCCTCCTCTCAATTGTTCAGATGCCTCCAGGAATACCGGTAGCGTGCGTTGGAATAGATAGTGGAGAAAACGCCGCTCTACTTGCTATCGAAATACTTTCCTTAAAATATCCGGAGTTGAGGGAAAAGCTAGCGGAGTATAGGAAACGTAAGGCCGAAAGCTCATTTAAGGTTATAGAATAGCTCACTTTATTTCTTCTTCAATGTACTCGATCATAGATTTAAATATACGCCAGCCATCGGCATGGCCAGAATATCTACGAACCGAGGTATAATCGGGCAGTTGCCAATCGTATACAGCTCGTTCAGGATGAGGCATTAAGCCTAGAACGTTCCCATCTTCGTTGCATATACCGGCTATATCGAACATCGAGCCATTTGGATTAAACGGATATTCGCTATTCGCTGGAGCGCCGTTTGCCTTCACGTACTTAAATACTACTTGTCCTCTTTTGCTCAGCTCCTCCCCGCTTAAACCCTCCCCTAGTATAAACCTCCCTTCGCTATGAGCCACGGGCATCCTCAGTACCTGTCTCTTATACACATCTCCGAGCCCACGAGACCTCTCTACATCTCGTAT
>CALBHZ010000072.1 GCA_937892815.1 uncultured archaeon
AGCAGAAACGGTATAGCCATAGTAGCGTTTCAAATTCCAGGAACGCCTGGGAGGGATTTACTTGATAGAAAGATCATTTATGTAAACGGTAAAAAGGTGAAGGTCAAAGCAGAAGTTGAACGCTTTGACCTCTCATCTCATTCTGGAAGGAAGGAGCTTTTAAGGATGTTTAAGGAGGATATAAAGGGCTCTCCTATGGTAATGATAGTACATGGTGAAAAGGAGAATTGTGAAAGATTATCGAGAGATTTAAAGGAGCTAGGCTACGATACGATAGTTCCTGAAAGAGGTGATATCATTGAAATATAGAGGTACTATACTAATAAAACAGCTTGGAAAGATCCCAATGCCTCCATCTAAACCCTTAGTTTCGGCAGCATCTCTCTACGTTCTAAAAACCATATACGATACTACGCCCGAACCTTTAGAGAAATTCGAAATAGATGAAAAGAGGAATCAATACGATGCTTCAAGGATACTGAGCAGGCTTACTTCTAAGAGCGAGCTGGAAGGGGTGGACTACGTACTATATGTAATGGGAGAGGATTTATTCGTGGGAAAGTTTAACTTCGTATTTGGTGTAGCTCTTCCATCTTTCAAGATAGCGTTACTATCTACTTATAGGCTAAGCATGAATGCTGGATGGAAGCTTTATGAAGAGAGGATCTTTAAGGAAGCCGCTCATGAAATAGGTCATTTAATGGGGCTTGAGCATTGTTACAACTCCAACTGTATAATGAGCTTCGCCAATAGCATCTTAGATGTTGATCGAAAGCTTCCCATACTGTGCCCTGATTGTATGAAAAAGATAGGACTAATCTAGCTGAGCATGAAAAGGGTATTAAGCTTAATTACATTGATACTAACCGTTCAGACCATCTCGATCTTCTTTTCGTACTATACGTGGAGAATTTACTCAACAGAACTGTACGTGGTTTCCTCCAACCCGTCAACCTCAATTTATTTTGGCTTCCTTCTTTCGTTAATTCCTATCTCCTTCAGCTTCTTAATGATTAAGCTACTTAAACTCAAGGCTTTCAAGTTAGTACTCGCTATTATACAGTCTTTGGTAATAAGCACGTGGCTTTTCCTAATTATCTTTCCCACGAGTCACTTTTGGGCTTCATTAATCTCAATAGTGTGTCTTCCCCTCTTTGTTTCGCTAATGTTACTGAATAACCTCGAAATTAGAAAGGTAATAACGGTGATCTTCTCCGCTTCTTCATCTACGTTATTAGCAATTACCCTTCCCTTATACGCTATATTGATTCTTTCATTAGTTCTAGCTGCATTTGATGTATACCTAGTATTCAAAGGTCCGTTATCCAAAGGCGCTCCTCGGCTATCTCTTACGGTTAACCTGTCGGATATTACGATAGGTGTAGGAGATCTAATCTTCTATTCGCTAATTCCGATATCAATAATGATGCACAAGGGAGTAATGGAAATGTTCATTGCTTGCCTTTTAATTAACGTTGGAGCCGCGATCTCAGTACATTTGTTAAGCAGAAGGGAAACACTGCCAGGACTTCCCATTCCCCTTTTGTTATGCCTTCCTCTCTTTTTCAGTTAATACTCCTTTATAGGAGCTTTAACCGTTTTAAGGAGCTTTTCCGCTTCCGTCTCATCCGTTACATACGTGTATAACATCCTCTTTAGCCTTGCCTTAATTTTTACATAATCCTTCCGTTTAACAACCCTTACCTCTATGGCCTTTTCGAGGAGTTCTTTAAAGGTCTTTGCATCGAATACCTGTCTGGGCATCTCGGAAAACCGTAAAGCGATTTAACTTTAAAATCTTTCGTGTTCCTCGAACACAGTCCAGGGGACTTTCAGTTGTATTATTTGATTGCTTCCCTCGGATAGCCTACTTATAATCCTCAGCTCTTTACCAATGCTTCTTAAGTAGCCAACGAAAGCAAGCATCCAGAGAGAATATGGCAATTTACCTTCTTCATTCCACTCAATCATCATCATCTTAGTTATATTATCGTACCTGACTTTCCCTCTCCCCTCTAGGGAAGAAGCTATTAACTCTGACCATGCGGATAAAGCGGTATCACCCCTTATGTTGAATAGGTGGCTAGATATAGCCGAAGTCATCTTTTCGTACATTCTCTGTCCAATCCTCCACAGTTCTTCTTCAGAAAGCTCATCAAAAACAGCCTCAACGAAGAACCTATAGAGAGGAGAATCTCCCTTTAAGAAGGGGAGCTCCTCGGCCATTCCGATACTCATTAACCTCATGTACTGGGATAGATCTACGGCCATTTCAACCGATGATAAGAATATATACCTCTCAATTAAGGTAACTATCTCGGGCATTTTTATGAAATATCCAATACCGCTTCCGCTATCTACAATAAGCAGCAATTTGTCATCAACCATAAAGATGTTCCTACCATCTATTACCGGTCCTACTTTAAACGAGAAGGGCAATTTTCCTCCTTCTACAACGCTTTCCTGATCCTTGTAGGATAGCACTATTTTAACATCAACATCGGTGAGGAGGAGTGTTAATATGTGGGAAGTGAGATCTTGTAATAGCTTTAAGCCCCAATTATCAATCAAGGCGTGGAAGTAACCCCTAGTGTTCTCGATCATCTCCCTTAACTTGTTAACAACCGATTCTGGATATATCATTTGAAAACTTCCTTCCTCAACCTTAATAGTAGCTACCCTCGTCTTTCCATACTCTTTTACTTTAAGGAGGGCGTCTTTTAGAGCCTTAAGTCTCTTTTCCTCCATTTCAATGATCTTTCCCATAGACGCTTCAAAGCTCAAAGGTCTACATTTAAGGGGCTTACCGAAGGTTTCTAAAAGGCCCTTCCTCTTCAATCCCTTGATGGCTTCATATACCTTGGTTCTAGGAACGCCGGTCTCCTTAGCAATCTCACTTACCTTCATTGGACCGTTTGATAGTAAGGAAAGGTATACCCTAGCTTCATACTCCGTAAGTCCGAATTCTCTTAAGGAAGCGATTAAATCCCTAGCTTCGCTCATTTTTACGACCTTCTTTTTAATCTACTCTAATAACAAAGGTCGACAGTTTTTCTATACAACTTCCTCAATATTTGTAACTCTATCTGGCTGTAACTGAAGTTACAACTAAAGAGAGTTACAGAATCGATAAGGCCTCTTTTACGATAGTTCCAAGTGGTGGTAAAATGTCCGAGTTCGTTAAAAAGTGGTCTAGAGATGAAGGAACAACCTTTAGAAGGAGGGTTAAGGAGGCAATAAGGCCTGCCGGTCCTCTTAAACCTAGGATTGAACAGGCCGTGAGACAAATCCAAATACAGATATCCAAGCTGGAAGCGACGGCAAATAGGTTAAAGGAGAGAGATACCACTCTTTTCAATAAAGTAGTAGCTAGCATTCAAAAGCACGATATGCAGCATGCAAGCATCTATGCAAATGAGTTAGCGGAAATTCGAAAGATGTACAAGATGGTAAATCAGGCTAAGGTGGCTTTAGAACAAATAGTGTTAAGGCTCAACACCGCAACCGAGCTTGGCGACATAGTCGTAACGCTTGCTCCTGCTATGGCCGTAATTAAGTCGGTCAAGTCCGGATTAGTGCAAGTAATGCCAGAGGCCGAGAGAGAGATAGGCGAAATAAGCAGCTTACTAAGCAGCATACTAGTAGATGCCGGACAATTAGGAGGTGTCACCTTGAACTTCGAAGCTGCAAACGAGGATGCAGAGCGCATATTAGCGGAAGCCTCAGCGGTAGCAGAGCAAAAGATGAAGGAAAAGTTCCCAGAGCTACCTGGACTAGGAGAACCCACCAGCAGTCAAACTCAATAAATCTTTTTTTGCATAAAGAAGCGTTAAACATCTTTGTTAAAAGATTATGACTTGCCCTTTTGAATAACTCTAGTTAAGATTAAAGAAAATGGGGGGCTGGCCCGATGAAGTTTAGTCTTTTCGGTTCTAAAAAGGATGACCTAAGGGCCAAAATAGACCCCGCTATAAGGAAGCTTGAAGTTTATAGAAGGGAGATTCTAACTTTAAAAAAGAGAATTGAAGAAAGGAGAGAAAGGCTTTTTATGAGTATAGTTAGAAGCCTCCAAAACAATGAAAGAGAAAAGGCGACAGTTTACGCTAATGAACATACTGAAGTTAAAAAGATAATTAGGGTCCTTAATGCTTGCGATATAGCTTTATCCCAAATTATCGTAAGGTTAGAAAGTATAAGAGATGTAGGAGAAGCTATGAGGCAAATAGATGGCGCCTTCAAGATCGCCAAAGGTTTAAGTAGGGAGCTCATAAACCTACCTCAAGAGCTTTCTGAAACTACAAATAAGTTGCAAGACGAGCTCATCCAAATCATGTCCGAACTGGGACAGCTCTCACCTACAGTCTCAATCGCTGTTTCCGAATACGATACCGAGGATATAATTAGGGAGGCCATGCAATACGTAGAAGAGAAAGCTAGGTCTTCATTTCCAGAACCTATATCTATCCCGCCAGCCCCCCAATTGATAAATCAAGCTAAGCTTTTAGCGTCAGGAGATAGCTTAAGGGAGGAACCCTTCACTATGGAGCTTTACAGCGTTCCCTCTGGAGATTTAGAGAAGAAATTGTTTAATTTCATATCTTCTCATGATGGAAGAGTTAACGTTCATGATATAGCTAGACATCTACGCATATCAGTTGATGATGCTGAAAAAATCCTCGTGAAATTGGTTCGTGAGGGCAAGCTTAGAGTTAAAGATATGAGGTGATCATATGACCCATCAAGCTGCTCGAGAATTAGAAGAGGCGGCAAGTCGGTATGCTAATGAAGCTATTAGGCTAGATAGTCAAGGAAGCTATCCTCAAGCGATAATGATGTATCAACGGGCTATCACTACCCTAATGAAGCTCGTACAGTTGTACCCGGATTACAAGCTCAATCAAATTTACCTACAGAGAGCTATGGCTTATCAAGAGAGGATAAAGGCCCTTCAAGCTGCCCGAGGAATCCTACCTCCTCCAGAAGAAGAGGAGGTAGGGGTATCCGTATCTAATAAACCGGGAATGGTTGAAACGTTAAAAGCTTCTTTCGAAGATTTAGTAATAAGGGAGAAACCGGACGTGAAATTTGATGAAGTAATCGGACTTGAAGATGCTAAGAGAGCTCTCCAAGAAGCCATTATATTTCCCTATAAGAGACCCGATCTATTCCCTCTAGGATGGCCTAGAGGGATACTCCTATACGGACCTCCTGGATGTGGTAAAACCATGTTAGCGGCAGCGACGGCTGCTGAAATCGACGGATATTTCATCTCCGTTGATGCAGCTAGTATAATGAGCAAATGGTTAGGGGAGGCGGAGAAAAACGTAGCTAAGTTGTTTAAAACGGCTAGGGAGCTTCTGAAAAACAATAAACCGGTAATTATCTTTATAGACGAAGTTGACTCGTTATTTGGTACGAGATCACAAGAGGTAGGAGGGGAGGTTAGAGTTAGAAATCAGTTCCTGAAGGAGATGGACGGCTTAGCGGATAAGGGGAAAAAGCTCCAGCTTTACGTCATGGCGGCCACAAATAAACCTTGGTCTTTAGACTACGCCTTTTTAAGAAGATTCGAAAAGAGGATTTTCGTTCCATTACCCGATGTAAACGCTAGGAAGAAAATGTTCGAGCTCTACACTCAACCTCTGACTCTAGATGAGGATATAAGGTTAGACGAGCTAGCTAAGTATACGGAAGGCTATTCAGGAAGCGATATTAAGGATATATGTCAAGCGGTTCAACTTAAGGTAGTAAGGGAATTGTTTGAAAGCGGAAAGGCGCTTGAACCTGGAAGTAAGACGAGGCCTATTACCATGAACGACTTTAAAGAAGTTCTTAGAATTAGAAAGCCTAGCGTGAGTAGAGAGATGTATATGACATATATGAAGTGGAGCGAAAAATTCAAAGCTCTTTAAACCGATCTCATAAAAGCGATGTTTTTATAAATTCAGGTTTTTGTATGAAATACCAAGTAATTCAAAAGGGCTTAAACCTTGAGAGAGAAAATAGCGAGGAAAGGATGGGTGAAGGAGGTAGTATATACTAAGGAAAGATGGGAGCTCTTAAGGGAGAAGAGAAAGCTAGCTCTTCCCGTTCTAGAGATAGCGAACGCGATTAGTTCTTCTTCAATGTTGCATGGAAGCGTAGCTAGAGGGGATGTGGAAGTCACGAGTGACATAGACGTGATAATACCAGATCCTATCCCACCTTTCCTTATTGAAGTAAAGCTAGAAGAAAGAGGCATGAAGTACTATGACAGATACATAGTTCAAGCAACCCCTTCCTCCACACCTAAGATCTACTACTCTCTCGAACCTACTGGCTTGATCACTATTTCCTATCCTCTCGCTAAGCTATCGATTAAGGAGTACGAATTCTATAAGTTCGGAGGATGGCTAGATTTGAAAGGGTTAAGAAAAGGGTTGAGAGTTCCAGGTGTAGATAAGAGGCTGGTCTTAATTACTCCAACTGATTATGGTCACAAGGAAGAATCAATACTAGGAAAGGAAGAGGAGGTAGCGGAGCTTTTAGGTATATCGATCGAAACGGTTAAAGAAAGGGAGTACGTTCTCCTTAGGAGAGATAAACACGGAAGAACGGGCGTATTCTTGGGATATCATATACCTCCTTCAGAGAGCACCTCTAATGCTATAATGAAGTTAAAGGAGAGAAACAAGTTTTTTAGAAAAGCTTTAGATAAGCTATCTTAATCCCGTAAATTCTACTCTTTTACTCAACTCCCTTGGTATATATAACGGCCTCTTCGGCATCCCCTTCTGAAGTTCCTCCAATTCTCTCAATAATTCCTCTAGGCTTATGATTTTCTGTTTTTCCTTACCTATTTCAGCGCCGATTCTAGACACGACGCTAAGCTTATTTTCCCTCATTTCCCTATCTCCAATCACCACGATTATAGGAACCCATTCGGTCTTAGCATAAAAGACCTTTTTAGATAGAGTTAAATTTCTATCATCTATCCCCACTCTAAAGCCGCGTTTCTCGATTTCTTCGGCTACTTCTTTAGCCCTTTCATAATGTCTTTCCATAGAAACTGGTATAACCCTAACCTGTTCGGGGCTTAACCAGAAAGGCAATGTAGGAGCAAGCCCCTTCTTTTCCATCCATGCGGCCCTTTCTAGTATGGCAGCTAACGCTCTTTCGATGCTTCCGAAGCTTGATGCATGCAGTATGATTGGAACGGGCCTTTTCCGTCCCTTCTTATCTACATACATTATTTTAAACCTCTCTCCGTTCTTAACGTCCCATTGTACGGTCGAAATCTGTAAATTGCTCCCATCTGGAAATATAGCTTGATATTCGTTTTTAAATGCATAATAATGGGTCATTTTCTTCATTAATTTGAAAAAGGCCGGAACTTTCAATTCCTTCACTAAATCCTTTAAAAAGTCCTTATACTTCTCATAAAACTCCTCTACTATCTCAAAGCCTAAAACCCAGTAATCCCCGGCTATTATGTCGTCCATCAACTTCTTGAATAGCAACGATAGTTTTCTATACTCCTCTTTAGCCATCTCTTCATTTAAACAAAAAGCATGATGATCGGTCATCCAGAAGTTTCTAACTCTCATTAAGCCGGTAAGCTCTCCTCTTTGTTCTTTTCTAAAGCAAATCGCCTCTTCATATATTTTAAGGGGCATTTGTTTGTAGCTAAAGGTAAGCTTTTGTACGAACGGGAAGGCACCTGGATCGCTTGCAAACCTTAGAACTAATGGTAGCTCTCCTTCTACGACGTAATCTCTTTCGTGAAATTCTCCCTGTAACAACCTAATAGCTTCTACATCCGTTCTATATATTAACGGATTTTGCATCTTCATAGCTCCCCATTTCATAGCTACCTCACTAAATGCATAGTCTAGTATTAGATCCTTGATTATCATCCCCTTAGGATACCATTTCATATGACCGGCATCGCTCTCTGGGCAGTAATCTACTAGCTCGAGCTTCCTCATGTAGTATATGTGCCTTGGTTCCTCCTTCAAGGGAGGCTTTCCAACGAGCTCGTTTCTAACGAATATCCTCAACATTTCATATTTTATTCCCTCTTTCTCAAATATAGGACACTTATCCCAGTTTTCCTTATTAACTTCATATTCCTTACCATCAACGTCAATTATGTAGAACTTATGGAATTTTTCCTTAGGAGCAGATACGGCTCTCTTCCTTTCCTCCTTCTCAAAGATCTTAAACTGCTCAGCTAAAGCATGTCCTTTCAACTTGAGGGAAAAGGACTTAGTCCAGCCAAAGGGAGCTTTTTTAACGTTTAACCCGGATTCCGAAAGTACGTCCTTCAACTTAGCTATAAGCTCTCTAGCCTTATAAGGGCTTGCGAGTTGATTGCTTAAGTGAGCATATGGATAAAGTAGAATACCGGAAGGCTTTATTTGTAAAAATACCTTTTTTACTTCGTTAATTACATCTTCAAACACGCTCGGATCGTCTTCCTTCTCTATACATGTAAACATGACTAAGACGTTCTCCATCCTTACAGGTTTGCCTTCTTCAGCCGGTTCTGCCTCATCTACCTCCTTAGAAATAGGAGTAAATTCAAAATAATCGCAATGTAGCAGTAAAGTCCTCAACTTCCCCGGTTTAAGGCGATGTTAAGGACAAATATAACGTTATCCCTTTAAGCTACTGTAGTAACGCGTAATCCTTTCAATGTAAGTTATGAGGGCCAGAATAAGTACGATGAGAACCCCTACTTCAACTAAGTTGAAAATGGAGAATACCGATAAGGTTAAAAGCCTTTCACCTCTCTCCCCGATCTCTATACCTTTAGGCCTTTCTCCTAAACTTTCTATTTTAGCTCTAGCGTAACTCACTAATAGGGATAGGGAAAGAGCGCTTAATACTAAAACAGGATTTGCGTATCCTCCTGCTAAGATTCCCAAGAATATAAACACTTCAGAAATTCTATCTACGTTTGAGTCGATAAAAGCTCCTTTTTTGCTAACCTTTCCCAATGCTCTCGCAACGGAACCATCAATTAAGTCGAATATCCCAGATATGAGGATCAGAAATCCAGCTAGAATCGTAAGTTTTAAGATGAACGAAAAACAGGAAAAAAGAGCTGCTATCAGTCCAAACAACGTCCATATCCAAGGAATGGGGATTAACTTAGAGGAAAAAATGCCTACTTTCCTTAAATATGGGTCGGCCCTCTCTCTAAACTTATCCATCATTTCCAAACACCAGAAAGAATGCCTAGAATTGAAAAGATCTTAGCAGCTGAGATCGCGGTTATTCCACTATCAAAAGGAGGGCACAGCTCGACCACATCGAAGCCTACGATTTCCTTATCCTTCAAGGAATATAGAGCTTTAAATAGCTCCTTAATACTAAGCCCTCCAGGCTCAGGATTACTTACTCCAGGCGCAAAGGCGGGATCTAAGACATCTAGATCTATTGAGACGTAGATCCTCTTTTTATCCTTAACTTCCTTAACGAACTCCTCTAACCACTTCTCTTTAAATCCCTCTATTATCGTTAAACGTTCTCTAGCATTTTTCCATTCCTCCTCGGAAGCCGCTCTAGCTCCTACGTGCACTATATCAATATCGGTTCTTTTTTCAACTGCTCTTTTTAAGAAGGTAGCGTGGTTAAGCTTCGTATTGTTCAGTTCATCCCTAAAATCTAGATGTGCATCGAATACTATTACAGTGATATCCCTTGGTAAAGCGAGAATGGATCCTAAGGTTAAGGTATGTTCTCCTCCTATGGTAGCTGGAATATTTCCTTCATTGATAATCTCATTCGTTAAATCCTTTACAATCCTCACTATATCGTTTACATCTCCAACTATGAGATCCCCTCTATCTTCAATGGCGAGATCTTCAGCATCCCTTTTAAGTACAGGATCGTAAAGCTCTATCTCCCAAAAACAACTCCTGAAGGAAGAAGGGCCGAACCTCGCCCCCGATCTAAAGCTTGAAGTCCCATCGAACGGAACACCGTATAAAACGATTCTCCTTCCCTCTCTTTTCGTAGTTATTTCGCCTACTCTATTAAGGTAGAAGCTAGAGTAGCTCACACCTTTACATATGACTAGGGAACATAAAAGGAGTTCTTTACCAGAAGAAATCCTCTAACCTTGTAGCTCCCATAATTTCATCGAACTCGTATCCTAGTGAATCTAAGAGCTGTTCAAAAGTACTCCTCATGTAATCTACGTACTTCTCAGTATCCACTTCTTCAATTTTAGCGAGCTCAATGGGCTTTACTCCTAAACCTCCGATAGTCTTAACGTAAGCAATTATATCTCCTGGCTTCACCTCCTTCCCTCTCCTCTGCAACAACATAGCGGCTTTAACGTGTGGAGGTGTAGTATCTACGTACTTCTCTATAGGCTTGCTTAGCATCACTCTAAAAGCTAGATCTTCTAAGGGGACCTTACGATTCTTCAGATCTAGGTAAGCCTTACGTAGTTTAGCTCTAATTTCCTCTCTCGCTTTTTCGAAATCTCCCTTAGATTCTACCTTGCTTAATATCTCTAAAACTTCATAGAACGTTCTCTTTATAAACTCTGGAGTGTGGCTTTTCTTTCCCGTAAGTCCCTTAACCTCGACAGTGCCGTCCGGATACACCCCAACGTAGTTCTTCTTCCTTTGGCTAAACGCTACGTATCTAAAGATCTTGTCGGTTTCTAGCTCCACTCCCAATTCCCTCTTAGCCCACTCCTCAATCTTTCTTACCTGTTCCTCGCTTACGTTTTTAAGGAAGAGGCTATCCGTATCTCCATAAACGACTTCGATGTTCATTTCTCGTGCTTTCTTCATGGTGCTCGTTATAGCGTATCTACCGAGAGCTGCAGTAGCTTCCGCTACTGGTAAACAGTACAAGGCGAAGTTTTCAAACCCCATTACGCCATATGAAGCATTAAGGATTACCTTTAGAGCTTGAGATATTACGTTGTAGAACTCTCTTTCCTCCTTAGTTCTTGCTTTCTTAGCTAGAGACTTGAAGTAATTTACCCTAATGTCCCTTAAAGAACCTATTATAATAGAGGTTATGCCTCTTCTCTTCTTACAGACCCAGTGATTAGTTTCGGGAATAATCCCATTTCTACATTCAGGATGGGGACATCTGACCGTATCATAACTTAGATTGTATACCTTAATTAAACTTGGATACAGAGATGCGAAGTCAACTACTACAACGTTAAAGTGAACCCCTGGCTTAGGCTCCACCACGAACCCTCCCTTGTACTTCTTGCCCTTAATTATAGCCTTTGAAGAGGCCCCTCCCTTGGCTTCTAACTCCTCTTTTCTGGGAACTAAGGCGTTTATCCTCCTATGTTCGAAAATTAACATGCTTCTAATCCAATTGGAGACGCTGAGCCTGGCCGTATCCTCTAAGGGCATTTTAGATACCCTAGATATGATAAGCAAAAGCTTCATAACGAGATCGTTGTTAAAGCTCGAAAGCTCTAGGGTTAAGAGAGCATCTGTATAACAGTATTCCGCCAACTTCATCAAGTTTAAACGGCTAATATCTTCCTCTATCTCTACCTTCCCCTTTCCTAATAATGCTAAGCTTATAGCTTGAAGCGTGTGCTCCGTATACTTATTAGCGAATGCATATATTTGGATGGATTTATTCGAGAATGTTCTGTAAAGATCTATATGTATGCCGTGCTTAACCGAAGCGATCTCCCTACCAAGAACGATTGGAATGGCTTCCTTGGGAATCCCTATGCGGATGGCTCTATGGTAGAGATATGGCATATCGAAATCATCTCCATTAAACGTCAATATAACTGGATACTCAAGCATAGCATCAAACAGATCTAAAATCAAATCCATTTCACTCTCATAATACCTTACCTCCACATCTTCTGGAAGGCTAGATTCTCCTAAAGGCACATCTTCTCGCTTAAGTACGAAAACCCTCTTTTTACCATCATTTCCTACTAAAGCCGTGCAAATTATCGGTAGGTCCGCCTTTCTCGGATCAGGCACCCTTTGCTCTACTGGTGTGTAGACTTCTATATCAAGTCCAGCTCTCTTAATGTGAGGTAACGGCTGAGTTAAAATATAAGCCCAATCCTTTATTTTATTCTCGAGATAGGGCTCTGCCTCCTTTAAGATCTTATCTAAAGCCTCTAGTACCTCCTTTGGATATGAAAACTTAACGGGCTCTATCTCTCCATTTTTAACGCTATAATACGTACACATATGCAATCCTCTATCGTAGATGTAGTTTTCATAATACTTGATATCCGCCTCATAAACCGGTAAAAGGTTTCTTATGCTCTTCTTACCTGGAGCTCCTCCTATAGCTAATGGGTCCTTGACTATTATCTTCGTAACCTTCACGATTCCGTCTCTAAGCAGATCTAACTTTTCCTCTTCTACTAAATCTAAGATGTCGTCCCTTTCCCTTTTTAAGTACATGAGTTCGGCTGGGCTTAAGCGAGAATAACAATACGGCTTATGCCCCGTTTTATCGTAGTAGTAATATATCTTATTTGTTTTAGGATCTAAGAACTTTAGGTAAGCGACTCCCTTCTCTCCGTCATATCCGGCTCCTATTAGAAATCCCTCCTCTATCTCATCTCGTCCTTCCAATACGGACCGTAATTTCTGTGTTAAAGTTAAGGTATTTGCCCCCATCCTCTTCTTAATAATAATAGGAGTGACTTATAAAACCTTAGGAATCGATGTAAATGTACCCCGCCTGACTCAGGACGAGATCATAGGCGGTAGCCGCCCTCCCTCTCCCCTATCAGCGGGGCTAAATAGGCGTACACCTAAACGACCTTTAAAGTTTATTTCGCTTAACTCCTTGTACCTTATGGGGTTGGATGTAGAGGAAAGGGTAAGGTTAGTATTAAGGGAACCTACTGAGGAAGTAGTAACTGAGGAGGAGCTTAGGGAACTTTTTAAAGTCGATGATAGACCGAATCATTATATCGGATTTGAAATATCCGGACCTTTACATTTAGGAAGTTTAGTAGTAGCCGGATTTAAGCTCAGGGACTTCGTAAAAGCCGGAATTAGAACAAGGGTATTCTTAGCTGATTGGCACAGCTATATAAACGATAAGCTAGGAGGAGATTGGGAAAGGATTAAGAGAGCGGCGTATTATTACAAAAAGGCCTTCGAGGCTTTCGTACCGGGGGTAGAGGTAATACTCGGTAGCGATCTATATTCTAAAAATGATGAATACTGGAAGAATTTAATTAAATTTTCAAAACATGTAACGTTGAGAAGGGCCACAAGAACTTTAACTATAATGGGTAGAACTGTCAAAGAGGCCTTAGATGTAGCTCAGTACATCTATCCAAGTATGCAGGCGGTAGATATTTGGGCTCTAAACGTAGATATAGCTCATGCAGGAATGGATCAGAGGAAAGTGCATATGTTAGCGAGAGACGTATTTCCTAAAATGGGATGGAAGCCTCCGATCGCCGTACATCACCATCTACTGCCCGGATTAGAGGCGCCTACTAAAATGGGGTTTGATGAAGACGAGAAGATAGATGAAAAGATATCGAGTAAGATGAGCAAGTCCAAACCTTGGACCGCTATATTCATTCATGACCCTCCAGAGCTCGTTGAAAAGAAGTTAATTAAAGCTTGGTGTCCTGAGAGGATGGTTGAAGGGAACCCTATTTTAGAGATAGCGAAGTATATCGTATTTCACGAAACAGAAGAGTTTAAAGTCGAAAGACCTTCGAAGTACGGAGGCGATATCACCTTTTACTCCTATAAGGAGTTAGAAGAAGCATACCGTAACGGAAAGTTACATCCATTGGATCTAAAAAAGGCGGTCGCTAAGGAGATAAACAGGATAATAGAGCCGGTTAGATCGATTTTCATAAACGATAAAGGATATTTCGAGACGTTAGTGGAGGATTGAAATGTACATCATTAAGGAGATTTGGGAGATAGAGGTAGAGAAGGAGGTAAACGAGCTTTACCCCGGAGTCTCTGCCTTATCTATAGGTGTGAAAACGTTTAATAAAAAGGATTATAATTTAAGCAAAGCCTTAGAACAGATAACTTCAAGAATAGGATACAATCTAGACAATTTAAAGGTCATTCCGAAAATTAGGGCCTATAGAGACTTTTACTGGAGAATGGGAATAGACCCTACAAAACAGAGACCTGCAAGCGAA
>CALBHZ010000073.1 GCA_937892815.1 uncultured archaeon
CGCTATACTTCTTTATCGCCACAGCCGCATCTATGGTTATCTGGTCATCGGTCTCATCCCTGTGCTCGAGAGCAAGGTCATAGTACTTGGTTTTGAGGTCAATGTAAGGAAGAAGAAGTTTCTCTTTTATCATCCCCCACATTACCCTGGTCATCTCGTCTCCGTCTATCTCAACAATCGGTTTATCCATAGCTATTTTCTCCTTCGTAGCAAATCACTCTACGTGCGTATTGTCCTTCATTATATATTTTTTAACTTTACGTTTACAATGAGAAGTGCTCAGGTTAACGTTTTGTAATAATATTTTTTACTTACCTCTCCTGTGATGTCATTAACTTTATAAGTTTTGAAGTTGTATTTCAGAAAGGTAATGCATATGAATTGGGATCCGTTTGAAGAGATGAGGAAAATACGTAATGAAATCGACGCTATGTTCGCTCGATTTTTCGGAAGACCCGAAGTAAGGGAAGCGGAGTTAACGATACCACAGGGCTTTAGAGAACCCTTATCGGATATCTTTGAAACTGATAATGAAATAGTGATCGTCACTGAACTCCCTGGAGTTAACAAGGATGATATAAAGATAAGCGCTTCTGAAGATTCTATTGAGATAAAGGCAGAAGTGAGAGAGGAGAAGGTTAAAAGGGAAAACTACTTCAGCCAAGAGAGGCGTTATAAAGGGTTTTATCGAAGCTTAAGCTTACCCGTTAAGGTAGATCCTACTAGGGCTAAGGCTACGTATAAGAACGGTTTGCTAGAAATTAGATTACCTAAAAAGGAAGCAGCGAGGAAGATAAACGTTAAGGTAGAGTGAGTTTTACCAATAATATCTCTTTCTTAATTTAGCCCTAAAGTAAAGGCCGTACAGAATTCCTACTAATATACCTCCTAGATGAGCTCCATGGGCTATTCCAGTTGGTAAGAATAGGCCGGTTAAATCGATTAGGACCCAGAGAGCTACAGCCGCTATGAGAGGTATCGGCAATATTCCGTATATCCAAACTATTCTAAAGGGAGTTATCGCCGTCAAAGCCCCTATAATTCCATATACAGCACCGGAAGAACCTATAGCCGGTACGGCAGGATCGATAGCCGTAAGGTAATACCCTACGTTTCCGACTACGCCCGATATTATGAAGAGCAGGGCAAACCTCTTCCTTCCTATGGTGCTCTCAAGCGCTAAACCGAAGAAGAATAAGGCGAACATGTTGAGCATTAAGTGAGAAATATCGGCGTGTAGAAAGATGGATGTAACGAAGGTCCACGGCATAATTAACGCGTATTTCGGAAAGAAGGCGAAGTAAATCCAGGAAACGGTGAATTGTTGGATTATGAAGACGAGCGTACAGATACCTATAAATATGAAGGTCCACTTAGGAGACTCGCTTCTTATGTTAACCACCTCTTATCCTTATGCTCTTTCAGTATTTAGCTTTAAAGTTATACCATAAACTTGTAGAAGAGGTCGAACGTGTAAAAGCAAAAACAAGTTACATATTTTTACTAAAAAAGTAGTAACTACTAGAAATATTTTTAAGCATACTTAGACTCTGAGCCTAGTGATGAGAGCTTATTACATAGCAGGTGGAGCAATTTGTGGAGCTCTAGCCGTAGCAATTAGGCTGTTGCAGTTAAAGTTCCCATTTCCCTTAGTTCCGTACTTAAAATTCGAATTTGCCGAGGTGCCTATCTTAACCGGGTTTTTGTTATACGGTCCAATAGTTGGCATAATAGCGGCTTTCTCGTATTGGGGAATTCTCAACGTAATAGGAGAATTCGCTCCTATAGGGCCGGCGATGGCGTTTGCCGCCTCGATATCCACGGTAATCGGCATTTGGTGCGGCCTAAAGGCCTTTAAGAGGATCATAGGTAGTAAAACGGCCCTGCTCTCCTCTGGATTATTTACGGGAATACTCCTCAGAGTTGCGGTAATGACGATCTTCAACTATGTAATAATATGGTTACTATTCCCGTTCTTCCTAGATTTCGCCGCTAAAACGGTATCCGCCGTGCTTGGAATTAGCTTCGCAACTCAGCTAGAGGCTCTCGTGGTGATACTAGCTTTAACCGCTCTGTTCAACGTTATACAGGTTGTAGTTATCGCTATCCCTTCCCTAGCTATAGTTAAGGCGGTTAAAGGTAGGGTTATGATGGGTAGGGTAACTACCCCTTGGATAGTAAGAGTGCTTGAGTAACTATTCCTTTTTAAGCCATACTACCCTTTGTGGAAATGGTATTTCTATTCCAGCTTTATCTAACGCCTCCTTCACCTTAGATATTATCTCCTTTTTGGTTTGGAACCATACTGAGGATGGAGCCCAACATCTAACGCTTAACACGATCGCGCTATCTCCGTAATCGTCAACGAATATGTCTGGAGGAGGTTGAACGAGAGCGAACGGATGTTCCTCAATTATGCTCAATATTGCCTTTTTAGCCTTCTCGATATCTGAGCTATAAGATATCCCTATCTTAAACTCAACCCTCCTTATAGGCGAGCCTTCAAAGTTCAATATTACGTTATTGAAAAGCTTATCATTTGGCACCCTTATCATGCATCCGTCCCACTTCCTTATCTTCGTAGAAAATATCGAGATGTCTACTACTCTTCCCTCTACTCCTTCTTCAACTTTCACGGCATCTCCTATTTTCAGAGGTCTATCGATGAATAGAAATAAGCCGCTTAGTAAGTTTGCTACTACGGTTTGGCTTGCAAAGCCTATAACGATGCCTACGATACCTCCAGCTACGAGTAGACCCGATAAATCGAACCCTAAGGGCCTTAGGGCCGTGATGGCTCCTAGTATGATAATGCCGTAGAATATGAGCTTTTCGATCGGTACGTAAACGTACTGCGGTAGCTTCTTCATCACGCTTTTCCTTAAGAGGTATCTAAAGATCCAAGCTATGATTACGCTAGCCGCTATAGTTATCCCTACGGATATGTAGCTAAGTATTTGCTCTATCCCTATCTCATATCCAGCTATTTCTACCATCTTACCACCTCATTACATATCTAGCTTTTAGCATGCTCTCATCTCTATGTACTTCGATCGCATTTGGTATGGGGCTTTTATCGGTTAAGTTAACGATTATGGACGATTCCTTAATCTGTACGTCTATTATCTCGTAGTAATACCTGTCATCTTTTTCAAATATCGTTAGAGCTGCTCCATGCATTACCAGCTTATCTACTCTTCCAGAAGGTTGTGCATTGAAAATTATCTTTACGGCTGCAAGCTCCTTTCTCTTGGGGACGTCATTGTAGATCCTCGTTTTAAAATGCCTACATACCACACCCTCCGTCATATCTCCGTAAAGTGCGTGTTTGACTTTTATAGGTGAAAGTATAGCCGCTCTCTTACCATCTATCCTGACATCGATTTCATACGGACCTTCCGCCCATACCTCCCATCTGCCGTTTATTACTAGAGGCTTTTCGAACTCTAACATCAAGTGGTTTGCGACCTTTTGAGGAACGTAAAAGGGAGGAAGAGGTAAGAGCTCAACCTTTGAATTCGGATCTACTATATACTCTAAATTGTTATATCTGTCGAATAGCTTCAAGCTATCGTCCTTCCTCTCGATTTTAGCTTCTCCTACCTTAATCACGTCTCCAATCTTTACTATCAATTTAGTAGATCTATTGAGCGATGGCTTTTAAACTTGAAGGATAAAAAGGCTAAGATCTCTTTGAGAACTTATCTATATCTACTATGTACCTTTCGTGATATCCTTCTCCTATCTTCGTATCTCCGTAATATACGGCTACTTCAAACGTAAGCCTCCTCCCCTCCACCTTTACTAACTTCGATACTACTTCCACTTTCCCTCCTACTGGAGCTGGCCTCATATGCTTAACGTCAACGCGTGTTCCTACGGTCGTATAATTCGGTGGTAAGAACTCTTTAACTAGAAGCATGGAAGTCCTTTCTATCATCGAGATCATCGAAGGAGTAGATAAGACAGGTACTTCTCTCCCATCAAATATTTTAGGCATGTGCTCTCTCAATACTTCGTATGTATCTCTTCTCTCAATTCCCTCCTTTATGTTAAATGACATAGGAAGAAGTCGTAAGTAAAAATTATTTAAATTTACGAAGGAAGATTTCCCTCCCTTCTTATCATGTTTAAGAGAAAGTTCTCGGCTTGTTTGAGGTCTTCAAGTAAGTTTTCCAGATGTTTAAACTCATTACCTTTAGCGTTCAGCAGCTTTAAGGTCAATTGGGATAAGGGCTTTATTTCCCGATCTAAAAGCTCCTTAGGCTGCAACGATATCTTCTCAGCTATAGCTGGAACCGCCGTATGTAGCTTAATCCTTCCTAGCTTACTTCTCTGAATTAGGTAATCCCTGACGAGTTTGCTTAGGCTAGTTGAAACCGTTGTTCTACTCAACTTAGTTATCTTGCTTATCTCGTTAATGGTTAAGGGTTTAGGACTTAAGAGCAGGACGCCGTACACCTTGCCGTCCGTTTCGCTATATCCTAATTTTACCAATACCCTTTGTATTAAATCCATTATCTTCCTTCCTTCATCTATCTTTAGTATGGCCTCTACGTCATATCCTCCATCTATTAAAAGCATAACGCCTACCTTAGAGGCTTGCGTTGTAAAAATTCTCTCCAGCGAAAATATATAAATTACCATTAGTCGTAACCGATACATCGAATTTTACGGAAGACTTATATCGAACTTAAGCATAAAGCAATTTGAGATGAGCAAAACTCACGTGGAAAAGGCAGGAATTGGAGAAATGGTAGGGACCTTTAAGAAGATAGTCGATAATCCTATTAGCAGATTTATACTCCGTGAAACTACGGGTTATTGTGAGAAGGATAAAGGTATAAGAGCTGAAGTTGGTCTAGAACTCTTCTTAGGGTTGAGGAAGGAGGCTTGTTTTCTCTGTACCCTTACATCCAAGTTAATAGGCTACATTATTAAAAAGGGAGCGTCGAGCTTTGGCGTTTCGGAGGAGACATTTAAGGAGAAGATGAAGGACGCTTACTGGAGAAGAGGGTTAGTATCGGTGCTTAAGGGAATTGCCTTATTTGGCGTTAGGAGACCTTTCGTGCCAGGAGCGCCATTTCAAATCGTCTGGAATATCACTAGAGCATGCAACATGAACTGTATACATTGTTATGAAAACGCTGGGAGGAAGAATGAAAGGGAATTGACTCCAGATGAGGTAATTAGAGGGCTTAATATCTTAGCTGAAGCGGGGGTAACCAGCGTTGCCTTTTCCGGAGGAGAACCCACCATTCATCCCCATATTCTAGAATTTATTTCACATGCCCATAAGAGAGGGATGTTTGTAGCGATAGCAACGAACGGTTATCTTTTAGCGGATAGAAAGCTATGCAGGAAGTATGCAGAGGCGGGTTTGGGTTTTGTGCAAATAAGCTTAGATGGTATGGATCCTCAAACACACGATTCCTTTAGAAGGGTGAAGGGGGCATGGAGGAGAGCTGTAGAAGCTATAAGGAATTGCGTTGAGGAAGGCTTAAGTGTAGATGTGGCAACTACGGCTACCAAGTACAACTTACACGAGATACCTAAAATGATAGAGTTCGTGAGGAGTTTAGGAGCTCATTGGTTCACGATATTTAACTTCATACCGACTGGAAGAGGTAGGGAGATAGTTGAAAGCGATCTCTCACCTCAAGAAAGGTTTGAATTGTTAAAGCTCGCCTTTCTGGAGAACGAAAAGGGAAGGATGCAAGTTCTATCCACCGCCCCTCAATATGGAATGGTTGCGCAGGTCTTAAGCGCTAATAAAAATGAAGTAATAGTGCCTACTCACTTCTACAACCCTAAGTACAGCGACCCTAAGGTTAGACAGCTAGCCGATTTCATCGGAGGTTGTGGAGCCGGAAGGTTCTACGTTAGCATAGAACCTAACGGCGATATATACCCATGCGTCTTCTTCCCTCATGAAGAGGAAGTTAAGGTAGGGAACTTGCTAAGAGATGATTTCGAAAAAATTTGGAGGGAAAACGAACTTCTCGAGAAGTTGAGAAATAAGGATATTCTAGAGGGATATTGTGGCGAGTGTCCGTTTAAGTATACTTGTGGAGGATGTAGGGCAAGGGCGTATAATTACTTTAAGGACGTCCTCGCTCCCGATCCTGGATGTATTTACAACGTGAAGGAATGGGAGGAAGTGAAGAAGGCGATTAAGGAGGGAATCGAACTACCGCATAGAGGCCTCCTCATTCCTTTAAATAGAAGATGAAGCATGTTGATGTCTTACTAATTAATCCGATAGATAAGACGCAGCTTAAGAATAGGCTAGGCATTAAAGCTCCCCCGTTAAACCTGCTCTATCTAGCTTCCATGTTGGAGAAGTTCTCTAGATCGGTTAAGATCATAGATGATAACCTGTACGAG
>CALBHZ010000074.1 GCA_937892815.1 uncultured archaeon
TTTCAAGCAGAAGACGGCATACGAGATGTAGAGAGGTCTCGTGGGCTCGGAGATGTGTATAAGAGACAGCGTCTACTCTTTCCTTAATATCGATTAGCCTACGATAACAACGTAAGCCTAACACATTATCGTACTTGGGATTAACAGGGTAAATTCTCCCCCTATAGCTTTCTAATAAGCTTCTAAGCACTATATTTCCTGCTTTCCCCTCCTCATTCGAAGCTCCAACGACGGCTACGGAGGAGGGAGATATGAAGATATCTAAGTCCTCCTTCAATCTAACTTAGCTTAAAATACGTCCTATTAAAGCTATTTCTCGAAAACGGTTTAACTTCTTCTATTAACGACCCTTTCCCTATACAAAAAGTTTAAAAATAGCACAAAATCGATAGGATAAATATGAATGAGTCCTTAGATAGAATATTCAACGCGAAGAGCATAGCCGTCGTTGGAGCTTCTACGGATCCTAAAAAACCTGGACATGAAATTTTGAAGAACATAGTAGACATCGGATATAAGGGAAAGGTCTTCCCTATAAATCCTAAAGCTGATCAAATCCTAGGTTTTAAGTGCTACAAATCGCTATCCGAAGTTCCTGAGCCTATAGAGCTCGTAGTTTTCGTGGTTCCAGCTCCCGTTACCTTAAAGATAGTTGAAGAAGAGCTGATCCCTAGAAAGAAGAAGTTTAACGATACAGTTGGAGTCGTTATGGTTGGAGGAGGGTTTAAGGAGACCGGAACTAAGGAAGGAAAGGAAAGGGAGAAGAGACTAAAGGAGCTACTTAATTCAGTTGGAATAAGGTTGATAGGTCCTAACTGTCAAGGGATAATCGATACTACAAGCAAGGTCAATACTACGTTTGACGTTGGAGATTATAGGAAGGGAGGGGTGAGCGTAATAACCCAAAGCGGAGCTTTAAGCTGTTCCTTCCTAATGTGGGCGAAGGCTCACGATCTAATAGGGCTTGACAAGTTCATATCTTTTGGAAACATGGCCGACATAGACGTAGTAGAGGTAATGGAGTATTTAGCGGACGTTCCTACTACTAAGGTAATATGGGTTTACTTAGAAGGATATAACGACGGCAAGAAGTTCCTGGAAGTAGCTAAAAAGGTATCGGCTAAAAAGCCGATAATCGTCTTAAAGCCTGGAAGAACTCAAGCAGGAGCGGCTGCTGCGTCTTCACATACTGGAGCTATGGCAGGAGAAGATCAAATATGGGATGCCGTATTTAAGCAAACGGGGATAATTAGGGCCTATACTCTGCAAGAGCTATATCATACTACCAGGGCTTTTGAGAAATTGCCTTTAATTAGAGGGAATAGAATAGCCGTGCTTACGGTATGTGGTGGTCTTGGTACTTTATGTGTTGAGGAAATAGCGAGCTCTAGATATCTAAGGATGGCAAGCTTTTCAGAAGAGGCTAAACGGAGGTTAAGGGAAATATTAGCTCCAACGGCAACGGTAGGAAGACCGGATGGATACATAGATATGACTGGGTCCGTTACCGAGAAGTTACATTACGAAGCTCTTAAAATAGTTCTCAATGAAGATGGCGTAGATGGCGTTATATTCTTAACTACGCCTCCAGCCTTTCTGCCTCAAAGAGAATGGGCTATAGAGCTCGCTAAAGCCTATAATTCACAACCGGAGGATAGAAAGAAGCCAGTAATTGCCGTTCTCGGGTTCGGAGATTCGGCGATAGAGAGTAAAAGGACCCTAGAGGAGAATGGTATTCCAGCTTACGACTTTCCGGAGATAGCCGTTAGGGTTATGGATAATATGGTGAAGTACTACCTATACAGGGAAAAAGCTCAAGAAGCTTAAAAAATTAAGAAGTTGATTTTTCTTTTTGTAATTCTTGAGCTGCTTCCTTTATAGCCTTTATTATATTGGGATATCCTTCACATCTACATAGATTTCCTGCGATGCCCTCCTTTATCTCTTCTTCAGTCGGATTGGGATTTCTACTTAATAGGAAGTAGGCAGACATGAGCATCCCAGGCGTACAGAATCCACACTGGACAGCGAAGTTCTTATTGAACGCTTTCTGCAATGGATGGAGCTCTCCGTCTTTAGCTAACCCTTCAACCGTTAGTATTTCAGCTCCATCGGCTTGGACCGCAAGGACCATGCACGATTTAACGGACTTGCCGTTCATTATCACCGTACAAGCTCCGCAATGTCCGGTATCGCATCCTATGTGCGTTCCCGTTAGTCCAGCTACCTCCCTTATAAACTGAACTAGGAGCATTCTATCCTCTACTTCGGCCGAATATTCTCTCCCATTTATCTTAATAGTTACCCTCCTCTTCATATCGAACCACCCTTTATCCTCTCAAGAGCTTTAAGCAATCCCCTCTTAGTCAATACTTTCGTTAAATGCCTTCTGTATTCAGCACTCGCATGTACGTCTGAGGGAGGATCTGTTCCCTCATCCGCATATTGGGAGGCTTCCTCAATTAACTCTTTACTTATCTTCTTTCCTAAAAGCACTTCCTCTACCTTTTTAGCTCTTATAGGCTTGGGTCCTACCGCTCCCAATCCAATCCTGACGTCTTTAACTACATCGTTTCCGTCTAGGCTTAAGATTATAGCAGCGTTTACCGTAGCGAACTCCAGTTCCCTCTTAATGAACTTCATGAACGCGTACCCCGTTCTCTCTTCCATAATTGGTACCCTGACTTCCCTTACTAACTCCGCCTCCTCTAAGGCTGTGGTGAAGACGTCTATGAAGAAATCCTTAGCTTCTATAACTCTCTCTCCATTTGGACCCTTAGTGACTATCTTCGCACCTAAGACTAATAACGTAGGTAGGTAATCTGCAGCGGGATCCGCATGGCTTATGCTTCCTCCAATAGTTCCCCTATTCCTAATTTGTTGATCGGCTATCTTACTTGCCGCTTCACTTAGAAGAGGGCACTTACGTTTTACAAGCTCTGAAATTGCAATATCATCATGAGTAGTTAGTGCTCCTATAGCTAATTCATTTCCCTCCTCCTTTATATAATTTAATCCTGGAATTTTGCCTATATCGATTAATATCTTCGGAGTTAAGAGCCTCAATTTCATCATTGGGAGAAGGCTCTGTCCTCCCGCAATGACCTTCGCATCTTCGTTTTCCTTCAACATGGCGATCGCTTCATCCAGAGATTTAACGGCATAATAATCAAATGGAGCGGGAGTGAAGGTTGGCATGGTAATCGATAAATCTAGCCTATTACATCCCTTAATAAATTTTTCTTAAAAAGAGCGGATTCACTACGTTAATCGTAGAT
>CALBHZ010000075.1 GCA_937892815.1 uncultured archaeon
ATAGGCTAGCTTCTTTCAGCTACGATAGATAGGGAATCTAGGTCTACCGAATATACCTTCTCGACCTTAACGTAGCCGTTTGTTCTCGTAAAAATTACGAGGTACTTTGGAGGGATGATTGCCAAGCCTGGCATCGACCCCCCGGTATCGATGTCGGTCTTACCTCCGTAGGCTTCTCCCGTTGAGGTGCTTAGAACGGATACGTATAGCCTGTAGTCCTCGCTATCCATGGTAACGAGGACTACCTCACTTCCTACTGAGAGGGCTTGAGTATATTCTAGGGCGTTTTTACTGCCGTAGTAAGGAAAGAGAGGGAATTGAGAAGAAGATAGGTAAAAGGCCCCCTCCTTGACTACCTCAAGCCTACTTTCAAATATCGAAATTACCCTATAGTAAGAATCCCTCTGCGCTTTAACCGCAAGCTCTATTATGTGAGAGCCGTTGAAGGTAATAAAGGGATAATGGGAGGTGGATCCTAAAGGACCGAAATCGTAAGATTCGACTAAGCTAAGGCCGTAGCTCTCCCACTTCAATAGATAGTAATCGTATCCTTGATATATAGCTGAGTTTAGATTTAAAGCTATAACTCCTCCTCCCTCGGTATCGAAGACGATTCCCGTCTTATCCAGTACGTTAACTAGTTCCGATTCATTAGATAGAGGTAGATCGCCGTAAGGTTTCCCGTAGAGAAGCCCTCCACATACATCGAATAGCTCGAACCTATCTCCATTTGGAGAAATCAAGATAGGCTCCGCTAACGCCTGTTTCCCGTACTTCCCAAACTCTGCTGGAAAATAGCCTAGCGGAGAATACAGAACGGCCTTATCTAAGTCATATACGTAACTTCTTCCATCATCCGAGCTTAAAATAAAGGAATTAGGGCTATAGGAGCTTGAAATTGAGCTCTCTCCGAGATCATATAGAGTAAAGACGTTGCCTCTAGAGGTAACGACGTAAACGGGTCTTGAAGGAATGGACAGCGGTATGCGTTTTTCCTCCCCTACCTTTAAGCTTTCATTCACCTCTACGGCTTTCTCACTTCCATTCTCTTCGTATAGGACGTAGGCGAGCTTTACGTCTACCCCTCCGACGTTTTTAGCCGTTATTCCAGAGCTGTCTACGTAGCCCTCTACCCTTTCCATCCCCCTCTCCACCGCTAACCTTAGGGAGTTTTCCCTAGCCTGGTAAAGCTGAGAGGATGAAATAGATAGCGCTGAGAGTAAAGCGAGGGACGAAGTTACGACCATTATAATTAAGCCGGCTGCGTAAGCTCCAGATATCCCTCTCAAATCTCCAATTTCACACCTCCTTTAAAGTAGATCTTAACTCGGGAAAACGGTGAAATTTCGATTTTAGCTAATGTTGAGGGAGGTATGCAGCTTAGGGGATCGCCAGAGGACGCGTTGTAGATGCTCCAAGACGTTGAATTAAGGCCGTTGATTTCAATAGCCTGTATATAGGCCTTTTCCCATCCATAGTTGAATAGCCAAATCTCTCCGCTTTCGTCATAAGCGATTAGGGATACCTTTAAGCCAGCTCTGTAAGCGTCCTCTAAGTACCTCTTCTTTGCATCGTACCAAGCGCTATCTACCCATTGAGCGTAATAGCTTAGAGCCCCCGCCGTAGCGGATAACGTAATAGCTAATATCACCATAGCTGACGTTAACTCAGATAAGGCTCTCATTTTCCCATCACCAAAAAATAGAGGGTTAGAAGCCTATGGGGACCGTTAGACCTCTACTGTAGTCTTGAGAGCTTATTACGATATGCGCAGATGAGGAGGTGAAGATAGGAGTTGAGGAGGATAGCACGGCCGTTACGGTCGCTCCAGGATCTATCGTTGAGCCTGGGGTGAAGGTAGAGTTAGTTGACGTGAATACGTAGTGCGAGCTGCCTATGTATACGTCTATCCTATCCACCGTTACCGATTTAGCTCCATCGTTCTTCAAGGTCAGCACCAACATCTTTCCATCATCGTGAGCTCTAGCATCTAGTACGTTGACTGAGGGTTGGTACATAGAGTAGTCTATGGCTTGCTTGAATTGAGTGTATAGCAGCCCTCCGATTACTATGGTAGCGGCTATCAAGACGGCCGTTGCTATAAACGGGCTAATCGCTCTCCTCTTCATCGCCTAGATATCTAGACGTGTTTATAAGCTCCCTTAGGGGAGGCCGAATAAAGTCATGGATATGAAACAGGATAATAAAGTTGCCGTTAAAAACGGGGCCGCCTTTAAGGTAAAGGATGTAAGCTTGGAAGTTAAGATGCCGGATAAGATGGAGTTCTCTAAAAGTATGTAGGAGGAGAGGGTTAGGAGCTCTCTATTGCTCGTTATGTCCGCTAGGAAGCCTAGGGCCATGGAGGAGATAAAGGGGGTAGCTAAAGCGAAGAAGGATACCCACGCTACCTCCATTTGAAGCCTCCTCTTTAAAGCCCTCATCTTCTTGAAGAAATGATATAGAACTTCGATAGCCTCTAGACCAGATCCCTTTTCCAAGGCTAAGCATAGGGAGTAGAAAGCCCTAGAGGCGGTTACCGATGTCCACCTTATCCTCTCAGCAGCTACGGTAGGGCTTACTCCCGAGCTAACCATCGCCCTCCAAGGCGTTAAACACGAAGGGCCGTTCTTCTCCATCATTACCGAGTATAGAGTCTGTCCGGACTTTAAACCGTCTATGGCCTTCCTTAACAAAGCCGTAATGAACTTCTCCTCCTTTATTGACTTAAGCCATGCTATTGTAAAATATACTGAAGTGGGTATGGTCTGTCTCTTATACACATCTCCGAGCCCACGAGACCTCTCTACATCTCGT
>CALBHZ010000076.1 GCA_937892815.1 uncultured archaeon
CTTTTAGCTTATACATCATTATCTGAATGAATGTCGCTAAATTAGAATTTCTTAGTACTCTGATCAAATCACATTCCTATATTCCGTAAGAATTTCTTAAAGTCCTCCCATGACTCACCTATTAAATCTCTTACCTTCCAATGGATTATTGACAAAATGAGTGCGTAGCCTTTATCTCCGATCAACTTCCCAGCTTAACTAGCTTCACCTTAACGCTCGCCACGTATAGACCCCTAATTTATCCATGTAGCGGCTCTTATATAAACTCATTTCCACCACTCATCTTCCGAATCTATGCCGTTCAGGAAATTTTATTAGCTTAACGTCTTTTAAATTAACGTGTAAAAATGAGCAGAGGAAAACAGCTCGACATTAGCGATATACTAAAGGAAATCGGCGAAGAGGAAGTTTTAGACCCATCTGAATGGGTCCTCCTGCTGCTTTACGCATCGCCTACTAAAAGCCTACCTTCTATAGTCCATCTACAAAAGGCCATGTTCCTCGCATCTAGGTACATCGATAGATTACAAAAGGAGGTCGAGTTTAAAGCGTATAGGATGGGGCCTTGGAGCGAGGAAATTAATGATTCTATCGAGGTTCTTGAGTCAAGCAACTCTATTGAGAGGGAGGGAGATAACGGGCCGGTAAAGCTGAATAAGGAAATATTGAGAAGGGTGGAAGATTTATGGAAGGAGCTGCCTAGTAAGGAACGAGAGATCCTTAAACATATCGCGTCTTTTGTAAGCAATCTATCCGTCGATGAGGTTATTTTGTATGTATACACCGTGTTCGGCTTTAAGGAAAAATCGGATATATTAGATAGGTTGATCAAAAGGAGGTTTTCGCTTGCGATTAGTATGTTAAAGAAAGGAGCCATATCGACGGAGCTGGCCGCCAAAATAGCAGACATGCCTGTAGTAGATTTCGTTAAGAAGTTGAAGGAGATGGGAATTAAACCGTATTCTATCGAAATTAGTGATCTTGAATGTCAAAGAATTCGTTAAGGAAGAAACCTTTCTTTGTGATTGATTCTTCAACAATTATAACCCTTTCCGAGCTAAATGCGTTAGACCTCTTAGAGAATTTAAGAGGAGAAGCGAATGTAATTGTTCCGAGGAGCGTGCAAGAAGAATTGAGAAGGGGACAGCATAGCATCGAAATTAAGAACGTTATTTGTCCACCCGATATCTATAGCATAAAAGAGGAAGGAGAGGAGGAAGTGAAGGGTCTTCTTGAAGGTTTGGGAAGGGGAGAGAAAGAAGTTATAGAAATTGTATACCTGTCTCTTATACACATCTCCGAGCCCACGAGACCTCTCTACATCTCGTATGCCGTCTTCTGCTTGAA
>CALBHZ010000077.1 GCA_937892815.1 uncultured archaeon
CTACTTATTACTAAATAAGATATTCGGTTTAAGGCTTAAATCAAAGAACAATATAAGGGAGAAAGATGATGAGCGCGTCCTTCTCTGATCTATGATGATAAGTCCCATTTCTGATAAATTATCCCTCCTTCCCTTGTTCCTTCTCTACAAGCTTATCGATTTCTCTTATTGCTTTTTCAGCCTCCTCTGCTTCCACATTTTCTCCCGTTTTCACTAGATCCGATATCCCTCTACCTATCACTTCATCTACGGTTCTTCCCTCTAAACCGATCTTTCCTTTAATTAGAACGGGCGAAGGCTGCATTACCGCTCCGCGAACTATTACTTGACCTTCTAAGGGGGTAACTACTAACGCCCCTACCTTTTCCCCTTTTAGCTTAACCATATAAACGAGATCTCCTAAAGTAGTTGTAACTACTTTTTCAGTTTCATATTCTATAGCCTTTATTAACATCTCCTCCACCTTGGAGATAGCGCTTGAAACAAGCTTCTTTACTTCTTCGTCAGGTACGCGTTTAAAGTACTCAACAGATAAGGTATCGTACTTCCAAGACACCTTGCCTTCAGATAAATCGTATTCTATCCTTATCCTCACGACGTCCCCTTTATCGGATTTAAGGGCATCTACGACTATATTGTACAATACTCTGTTTAGCTCAGCAGCAGCCCTAGCTACCTCTTGTGAAGTTACCTCTCCATTTGCTATCGAATTTTTCATTTGTGCAAACAGCGTTTTCCTAACTTTATCGGCATAAGCCCCAACTATTACTAACCCGGTGCTTAATTGCATTATTTCACCCAATTTACAGTAGTTTTCACGAATATTTAAAATTAATTTCTTTTCATATTCGATCCCCTAAACATATGGATTTTAGAGAGCAGATGTTACATTTACTACGAGCGCAGAAGACCTTATCATGATAATAGGATACGGTCTGCAACCATCCGCTCAGCTCCTTAAACGTCTCAATAGATAGACCGGTTAGACAGCTACTCCTCATTGGACAGTTGTAACATGTAAACTTTAGGCATAGGCTTTTATTTGGCTTAGTTTTAAACTCTAAAAGCCCTAACCTTCTCACGAATCTGGAGAAATGTACATCGCTAGGAGTAAATATGGGCCCCTTTCCGGAGAATAGAAGGTAAGCGTCGACGACTTTGGGGCCAACATACTTTATTGAAAGTAGGTCCTTTCTTAAACTCCAACTGTCTAAGCGTTTAGAAAGCCTTACGTAATCGAGTAAGGCTCTTCCTAACTGTTTCAATTGATAGCTCCTCCCTATCCTTTTTATTTCACGATTGATTATCTTCTCATTCTCAACAATGTCTTTAAGCCTCCTCCACCACTTAACTACATTAGTGTGATAATCGGTATTTCTCGATAAAAAGGTGAGAACGAAAATATATTTTTCATCCCAGGGGCTTATCGATATTCTGAGTTTACGATAAGTACTTACGATATTTTCTACTTTATCCCTTATGTTCTCTTTCAAGTTTAAATGAGCTAAGTAATCTAGAGGATCGTACCATAAGCCGGTCCATGCTTTAATCTCGGCTTCGCTAACTCCTTCGAATTCTACGAAATCCCCCTTTATCCTGAACTTGGCTCCCTTTCTGTGTCCGTAATCCTTTACGTACCACATTCCTCTTTTTGCGAATAGAGCCGATGTAAAGGCCGGATAGAAGGTGAGATCTAAGTCCAGTTCCTGGATTTCTATCCGATCCATTGCATTAACTATAGGCAGCAAACCTTTTACGTCTTTTTGCTGACATGAAAATCGTGATAAATCCTATTGAACTAAGCAAGGCCGTAGAAGAGAAGGTGGTTAGAGGTAGAAGTAGAAAGTACTATAGGTTTAGAGGAGGAAGATGGTACGGAGGGATAGCTACGGCCGACGCCGTAGGCTGCAATCTCTCATGTGGATTTTGCTGGTCTTGGAGAGCGAATCACCGTATAGATGGAGTTGGAGAGTTTTACACCCCTGAGCAGGTTGCAAGTAAACTAGTTAACATAGCTTATAGAAGAGGTTACAGGCTAATTAGGTTAAGCGGAGGAGAGCCCACTCTAGGCTTTCAGCATTTAGTTGAGGTATTAAATAACTTAGAATATGAAAACTTAGGGTTTATTTTAGAGACGAACGGAATACTTATAGGATATGAAAGGGGATATGCGAGAATGTTATCGAAATTTAAGTTTATACACGTTAGGGTCTCTATTAAAGGCACGAACCCGGAAGAGTTTTCCAAGTTAACGTTAGCGGAGCCTTGGGGCTTTGATTTACAGCTTAAAGCTTTAGAAAACCTGCTGGATGAAGGCGTACCTTGTCATCCAGCCGTTATGTTGAGCTTTTCTGCTAAGGAAGGCATTGACAATTTAAAGTCTAAGCTTAAGGAAATAGATAAAAGGCTTGTTGAAGATTTTGAAGAGGAATACGTTTTCCTATATCCTCATGTAGAGGAAATCCTGAGGAGGAGGAAGTTAAAGCCTGTAATTGCGTTCAGGCCTAACTCCATACCTTCTGAGCTAATTTAAACCTTAAAAGTTCTAGATATTTAAGGAAAATTATGGAAAGAGGTAAGAACTTTGTAGGCGGCGAATGGAAGCCTTCCGTGAGCTCTGTAACATTCCAAGACGTAAATCCAGCAGATATTAGGGACGTAATAGGAGAATTTCCAGATTCGGTAAGGGATGATGTTAGAGAAGCTATAGACGCTGCCAAGGATGCTCTTAAAAAGTGGGAGGACTTTCCGGCACCTCAGAGAGGGAGGATTTTACTTAAAGCATCGTACATCCTCGAAAGGGAGAAAGAGGATTTAGTTACTCTTCTTACACGTGAAGAAGGTAAAACGATAGCTGAAAGCGAGCTAGAAGTTATTAGAGCTATTGAAATCCTTCGATTTTTCGCAGGTTTAAGCTATAGACTTAAAGGAGAGACCATTCCCTCTGCTTTCCAAAACACCTTAATATTTACGATAAGGGAACCTATGGGAGTTGCTTCCATTATAACTCCATGGAACTTTCCAATAGCCATACCTGCGTGGAAAATAGCTCCTGCTTTAATTACGGGAAACACCGTCGTTTTCAAACCTTCGCCTCTTACCCCTCTAATAGCTCAAAAGTTGGTAAAAGCATTTGAGAAAGCGGGAATTCCTAAAGGCGTTTTGAATTTGGTACATGGAGATGTCGAGGTTGGAAGGGAAATGGTCACGAATAAAAATGTAGATATAATATCGTTTACTGGATCGTACGAAACTGGAAATGAGATTAGGAGAAACTGCGTAAAAGTGGATAAGATGATAAGATATCAGCTGGAGATGGGAGGAAAGAACCCGTTGATCATAATGGCCGACGCAGATATTGGTAGAGCTGTTGAGGTAGCCGTTAAAGGGGCCTTTGGTCTAACTGGTCAAGCATGTACAGCTACGAGTAGAATATTAGTTGAAGAGGAAATATATGATGTGTTTTTAAGAAGGTTTATTGAGGCTACATCGAAGATAAGAGTTGGAAATAGCTTGAAGGACAGAGATGTTGATATGGGGCCTGCAGTTAGTCAACAACAGCTAGAGAAAGATCTCAGGTATATTGAGATAGGTAAGGAAGAAGGAGCGAAATTGGCGTTAGGAGGAAGGAGAATTGAAGAGGGGGAATTAAAGTTCGGCTTCTTCATCCAACCGACTATATTTACTGAAGTATCTAGGGATATGAGGATAGCGAAAGATGAGATTTTCGGACCTATAGTGTGTATTATGAGGTTCGAAGGAATTGAAGAAGCGATCGATATAGCGAACTCCGTGGACTATGGACTTACCGCTGGAATATGCACAACTAACTTGCGTAACGTAATGAAGTTTATTAGAGAGGTGGAGGTCGGCGTGGTAAAGGTAAATCAGCCTACGATAGGACTTGAGCTTCAGGTTCCCTTTGGAGGATATAAGAGATCTAGTTCAGCTA
>CALBHZ010000078.1 GCA_937892815.1 uncultured archaeon
TTTTCAAGCAGAAGACGGCATACGAGATGTAGAGAGGTCTCGTGGGCTCGGAGATGTGTATAAGAGACAGCTTCGGATCTAGCCTCCTCTCCTTGCGGTACGTGTAGGTTCATTTCATCTCCATCGAAGTCCGCGTTATAAGGCGGACATACGGCTGGATGTAGCCTAAAGGTACGGTATGGAAGCACTTTAACGAAGTGGGCCATAATTGACATCCTATGCAGAGATGGCTGACGATTGAATAGAACTATATCCCCATCCATTAAGTGCCTTTCAACGATATAACCTGGTCCTAGAGCTTCGCTTAATGCTTCTCTATCCGCTGCGTACTCAAGCCTAATTTTAACGCCATCCGGCCTTATAACGTAATTAGCTCCAGGATGAACGTTAGGCCCGTTTTTAACTAGCTGTCTTAAAAACTCTATATTCCAAGGAGCTACCTTTTCAGGAACGGTTAACTTCTTAGCTATCTCAATAGGTACCCCTACCTCACATATATCTAAGCTAGGATCTGGCGATATTACCGTTCTACTGGAGAAGTCCACTCTCTTTCCAGATAAGTTCCCTCTGAATCTACCTTCTTTGCCTCTAAGCCTTTGACTCAAGGTCTTTAGCGGCCTTCCTGATCTATGATGAGCTTGTGGAATTCCCGATACTTCATTATCGAAGTAAGTAGTCACATGGTATTGCAGGAGATCTACTAGGTCTTGTACTATTAGAGGGGGGGTTCCTGATTCCTTGGCTTCTCTAACCCTTTGATTAACCCTTAGTATATCAACGAGCTTATGAGTTAGATCGTCCTCCGATCTAATGCCCGTCTCGAGGGTTATGCTAGGTCTAACCGTAACTGGTGGAACAGGGAGGACCTGTAAAACCAGCCATTCGGGTCTTGAAGCCTTGGGATTGTATCCTAGGAGCTCATAATCTTCGTCCGTTATCCTCTCCAACCTCTCCCTTATAGCTGAAGGAAGGAGCCTTATAGCTCCTCCTTCTTCGGTTATTTCATGGAACATATGAGGTTTGGTGAATTCAATATCGTACTTCTTCGCTCCACAATGAGGGCAAAGCTTTGCCTTCTTAGCCTTCGCTACTATCTCCTTCGCTATCTTTTCCTTAAGTCCAGGGGTTATATGGCTTTCCTTCTTTAGCTTCTCTCTATAGGCTTTAAGATCATCTTCTGGAAGTAGTATCCTTCCGCAGCTTCTACAAGTAGCTATAAGCAGCGTATGGATCGTGTCTACGAAGGCTACATGTAAAACCGGTTCAGCTAGTTCTATATGACCGAAATGGCCTGGACATCGAGCGGATGTATTACCACAGGTCCCACACTTCTGTCCAGGCTCTAAAACTCCTAGCCTACTATCCATTAAGCCTCCTTGAATTGGCATTCCATCTTCGTCATACGTCTCCGGAACCGTTATCTCCACGGCCGAGTATTTCCTAATCTCCGTTGGCGAAAAAACTGAAAACTTTATCCCTCCAATGCTTTTAACGATATCCTCGAGCATCACGTCTATCACCTCATAACTTCTCCTTGAGCATTAACCTAGGAGCTATGCCTAAGCTCATCATTTCCTGCAATAACAGCTTGAACGCATACGCGACCGTTACGGTAGATATTTTAGCGTTCTCCCCACATATCTTACATACGTACTTCCTAGATCTGGCATCGTAGTAAGCTATGAGACCGCACTTTTCACAAACCTGTATTTCGGTTTTATCCGATTCCTCGAGCAACCTATCTTTCAGTACCATAGCCGCTCCATACGCTATTAGACAGTCCCTTTCCATCTCTCCAAATCTCAAACCTCCTCCTCTAGCCCTGCCTTCGGTTGGCTGTTTCGTTAGCATCTGCACCTGTCCTCTAGCTCTAGCGTGTATCTTATCCGCTACCATGTGATGCAACTTCTGGTAGTAAACAATGCCTATGAATATGTCTACTGGATACCTCTTTCCAGTAACTCCATCGTACATCACCTCCCTACCTGATGGTTGGAATCCATACTTCTTTAGGAGAGCTTTTATGTCTTCTAGGTTTTCACCTTCAAAAGCGGTTGCATCTACCGGAGAGCCTCTTAAAGCTGCCGCTTTACCAGCTATGGATTCCAAGAACTGACCTACCGTCATTCTTGAAGGAAATGCGTGAGGATTGATTATTATATCGGGAACTATACCGCTTTCGGTATACGGCATATCTTCGGGGTTTACAATCAGACCTACTACTCCCTTTTGCCCGTGTCTCGATGCGAACTTATCTCCTAGCTCAGGTATCCTTTCATCTCTAACCCTTACCTTGTACATCTTGTAACCCTCAACGGTTTGCGTCATGAAAACGGTATCCACTACTCCTTTCTCGCTAGGTCTCATAGCTACCGATGTATCCCTCATGTAAGGCCCTCTGATTTCAAATTCCCTATATTCCTCCATAAACCTCGGAGGGCTGACTCTTCCTATCAAAACGTCACCTCCACTTACTACCGCTTCAGCCATTACCGCTCCATCCGGTTCTAACAATCTGTAGTACTTTTCTCCCTTATATCCTCGAATGTTCTCATCAGGGTTTGGAACTTCGAACCTGTCCTTCATGCCTCCTAGATATTGTTGAGCTTGAGCCTCGTACACTCTGTAGAAGAACGACCTACCAAATCCTCGGTCTAAAGAAGCTCTGTTTAAAATTATGGCATCTTCGATGTTGTATCCTTCGTACGATATAACGGCAACTATAGCGTTTTGACCTAAAGGCCTCTCATCTAAGTTCAGTAGGGTCATCGGCTTCGTTTTAACTAGAGGAGTTTGTGGGTATACTAAGAAGTGTTGTCTCACGTAATTCGTTAAGAAGA
>CALBHZ010000079.1 GCA_937892815.1 uncultured archaeon
GTTGAGGCTCTAACCTTAGAGAAAAGCCGTCTAGAGGAAGTAATAGAAGAACAGAAAGACGAAATTTCATCCTTAAATAAGCGGATAAACGAGCTAAACGCTCAAGTTAATTCTTTAAACTTAAAGATATCGAGCTTAACTTCCCAGATCGTCTCTTTAAAAAGCGAAAGAGATGAGCTTAAAAATAAAATCGATACCTTAAGTAATGAAATAGCTGAGCTTAAAAATGAGAATTCAAGATTAACTTCTCAATTGAATCAAGCGCTAGATAAGCTAAATAAAGTAGAAGTTAACTACAATAAGTGGAGGGAATATCTCCTTTCCTACTCTACGCTTCTCCTCAATTACACCGTTAAAAGGGTATTTAGCGATTCTGAGCTTGAAGCTCTAAAGGACGTCTTATTGAGGGAAGTGCTTAGAAACCCCGGAGATCCTTGGAGAAGCTTCCAAGACATATACAACTGGATAACCTCTAAGATAAAGTACGTAAGCGATGAGCCCTTTCCAATACCTCCGAGCTTTAACGACTTCATTTGCGACAATGTGACGAATACGGTAATATGCGATATGATGATGTCTCCAAGTCAAACTATCTCGTTGAGACAAGGGGATTGCGATGATCAAGCCGCTTTAGCCTACGCCATGATCAGATCATATGAAGAGAAAATCCTAAGACAGGAATACGCCCTATGGTTAATGTACGTAGAGCTTGAAGGTGTAGGGCACGTAGCCGTAGCTCTTCCATCTACCTCTAATAACCGTACCTTGCTAACTATAGTAGATCCAGCAGGTCATTACCTCACGAAGAACGTATGGGGTGAAATAACGGCTAAAGATCCCTTAACCGAGCTTAAAAACTATAGAGATTACTGGGCTAGAGCCGGCTACTGGATAAAGACCATTACCCTATACGAGGTGAGTAATGGAGTAGCGTATGAGCTAGTTAGAGGCTCTATACACCAAGTTGCGGACTTCATTAGCAGGTGTTGAGCGTAAAGGCCGATATAGTCGTTTTAGGGGGGAGATCGTTGGAGGCGGTTATCTTGGAGCTGGAGCTTTTGGAGGGAGAACGGAGGTTATGGAGCCTTTAGACCAGGTGAAGAGGTCGAAGACGAGGGAGAAGAGCTTCTATGGAGGAACTTTTACAGGAAATTCGGTAACGATAACGGCCGGCTACACGTTAGTTAAGTACCTTGCGGAGAATAAAGG
>CALBHZ010000080.1 GCA_937892815.1 uncultured archaeon
GGTAAATACTATATCGGAATCGTCAGGCCCCTCCGGATTTACCGCGAAGACCGCGTATACGTTCCCTTCAGGGCCAACCGCGATCATCGGAAACATCGATGACCATGCTCTAAACCTAGTCGGCTGTAGGACGTAATCTAGCTCTCTAGCCTCGGCTATCTTAGTAGGCTCGGTGAAGTTAGCTCCTCCGTTTACAGATCTAGCTATCATGACGTTGAAGGTCCCGCTTAACCAACCATCTTCTCCAGAATCGTAGTAGGCTACGTAAACCGTTCCGTTGTTGTCTACGGCTACGCAGGATCCCTGAACTATAACCGCTTGTTCGGGATTGCTAATTTCAACGGGGCTCTCCTTACTAGGGCTTACGGCCACGGGCTCCTCGAAGGACCTTCCAGCGTCCGTAGATCTTACGACCTTTATCGTAGTAAGCAGGTAGGGAGAGCCTTCGGAAGGATGTATCTCGGCTAGCTCGGTATAGCTAACGTATATTATGTCTCTAGACGGCTCCTCCGGATCTGGGCCTATAGCTATCCAAGGCTTATCTAGGAATAGGAACACGTATCCTAAATTCGAATTAAAGTACCCTCTTCCCTTAGCCGCTATCACTGGTTCGGACCAAGTAACTCCTCCATCTCCGGATTTAGCTACGACTATATCGGACGAGTAAGCATATACGGTTGTTCCATTGAACTCGATAGGCTTAACTCCAATCGACATGTAAACAACGTATACGTTTCCTCTTCTATCGAACGCAACGACCGGATCGCTTCCCTCTTCATCGTGAGGCAGTATGTGGAGAGGGATGGGGCCTTTCCAAGTAACTCCTCCATCGAAGCTCGCATAGACTACTACGCAACCCTTTACGTCGTAATCTTGACAAGCTATTACCACGTTATCCGGATCTTTAGGGTTAACCGCTATAGACGGGCTGTTTTGCAAAGGCCTATCCCCAATATCTACCGTTACTAGCTTATCTCTACTGAAGTAGGTAGTCGGCTTAATCGGAACGAAGCTCTCTTGATAAGCGTATTGCTGAGCTAGCGGAGCCTTCACTTCTAAATTCAATCCGCTGAAGTGAAGCCAAACGGGTCCCGATAGGATACACGAATATTTAGGTAAGGAGGTCAACTCGTTCTCCGTTGAACATGCCGTAAGTGAGGAAAAGGCCATTAATATAAGCGCTATCAAACAGAGAGCGTATCTTCCGCTCATCTCCTCACCTCCACTTAAGTTAAGCTCGTCCCTACGATACAACGATTAAAAACGGCTCCTACTATGACGTAGAAGGCTTAAAGTCGAGGCAATGAGCAAATTTACGTCTCATAAAAATCATCGCATCCTCTCAAACTTAAGCTTAAATACTCAAGACTCATAGCTTAAATTGTGAAAAGGAAGGAGATCGAAAAGCTGCTGGAGAGATCTAAGAAGTTTAAGGATGCCGCGGACTTCCATTTCTCGAGAGGAGATTTCGATTTAGCGGCCTTTAACTTAGAACAATCCCTACAGCTCTTTCTAAGGGCTAAGCTACTGGAAGAAGGGCTAGAGTTCCCTAAAATCCATACCGTTAGAAGGCTCTTCCTCTTGCTGGGAGAGTCCTTAGGAAAGCTAGACCTATTTAAAAAGTTCGAAGACGAGAGATCTCTGGAGTTCGCCAGCTTAGAAGACGCGTACATCACGGCTAGGTACTTTCCCAGGGATTTCGAAAGAGGAGAGGTTGAAAGGCTTAAGAAGTTCGTAGAGGAGGTCGAGGAGTTTGTCGAAAGATCTAGCGATTAAGGAGGCTAAGAGGAGGAAGGAGGTGTTCGAGAGCTTAGATCGATACTTAAAGGAGCTGAAGGAGAGGATGAGGGAATTGGACGAAGATAGCAAGGTCTTCTTATTCGGCTCCGTAGCGAGAGACGAACACGTATTGATGAGCGATATAGACGTCTTGATCTTAACTCGTCTGAAACCGAGCTCAGTTATAGCTAAGTTGAGGAAGCTGGGGTTTGAAGATCCATTTGAATTTCACGTAGTTAACGAAGAGGAGTTCGAGACCTATAGGAGCTTTATTAAGGATTTAAGGGAGGTATAGCTCACTTGTAGTAACCATATAGGATTTATCGCTGCTAGCGTCCGTATTCCAAGGAGGTATTTATAGGCGTTGTTCCCCGAATAGACGTTTAATTGAGTTCGCTATAGAAAAGAAGAATATCGAGAGCTATTAGCTCAAATTTCAGGCAAACTGGCTAACCTCGGCGTT
The DNA here is from genome assembly GCA_937892815.1 of uncultured archaeon. Classification (GTDB taxonomy): domain Archaea; phylum Thermoproteota; class Nitrososphaeria; order Conexivisphaerales; family CALBHZ01; genus CALBHZ01. The sequence goes on from CALBHZ010000080.1 coordinate 2,243, forward strand.
AACATATTTTAGGCTTCATGGGAGCCTATCCTGAAGAACCTAGATCTTACTTCGGCTCCATTGCGACTTCACCGATTTAAAGGTAGGCCCTAAGTAGGTAGCGATTAAGGGCATAGTCAATACGAACCCTCCTATTTGCCTAGAGGCTACGAAGTACTCCTCTAGGAACTTCCTAGCCCTCTTTACGTACTTGTAACAATAGGCCCCTATAACGTAAACCGCTACTAAATACAGGACGGTTGGAAGAAGCAGGTTCCACTTAACGTTCAACAGCTCGTTCATTTTCTCCACCTTCTACGTAAGCTTCTAGAGGGACCTCTACGAAGAACTTCCTCACTACTACGTAGAGGATCAGGGAGAATAGAGGCCAAGATAAGATACAGCTAAAGAAGAACCAATCGGGAAATCCGAGTATATAGCTGTATGCTTCTGACGGCCTAGAGCCTAAGCCGTAAGCGAAGAAAGCCCACCAAATTACGTTTAATAAGAAGAGCAGAATTGAGATGAGGGCCTCTCTATCGGCTATCTTTAAACGATAATCCGTCATCGTTCTCTTCCCGTACTATTTATAAAAATAAACATGCTGAAATAGGATGGTTTCCTATCACTTTAACGAAAGAAGCATTGCCACTAGTAAATGCTTCCATTTTCCGAGGGTTTCCCGAGAACTTTTTAACATTTCACTGGCATAAAGACACGTTTTCCCTTCCTAACAATGCTAAACGATTGGCAAGGAGTGAAGCTTGTGAAAATCAAGCTTTTCAATTCAAAGATAAAGTAATCGGAGTACAATTTCATTTAGAATCTTCACTTGCTTCCATTTCCCGCTTAATTAAAAATTGTCCCGAAGATCTTAGAGAAGGAAACTACATTCAAAAAGATAAAGACCTCTTGTTGAATCCCTCTAACGTGGCTCGACTAACACCTCTCATGGAACTTTTTCTAAATAATGTGGAACAACTATATTAATGATAGTGTATTTTCTTCGGTTCCTTTATTTCCATATAGAGAAGGAAAAATAAATTTCATGATGCGAATAAGAAATAGAC
>CALBHZ010000081.1 GCA_937892815.1 uncultured archaeon
CTCGTAAAACGATTTAATTTTTCTAAAAACCGAAAATTTTGCTCTTTTTTTGATTTTATTTGATTTTCTTGCTTTTTTGTCAAAAATAAGCGAAAATCTTAGAGATCATTTTCTTATAATCTCAGATGACGCTTTCCTTAACCTATTGTTTACGGCAAAGAATATGCCTTTTGAAGGAAGGCCTTCCGCTACTATTACATCTACTCCTACTTCATCGAACTTCCTTAAAGACGAAAACAGGTTATGAGCTATGGTGTACGGCTTACTGAGGCTTCCTAGAGATATCCTATAGCAGTTTTCAGGATATTTACTAACGTTTTCATCACAGGTTAAGATTCCCACCCTTCTACCTTCTCTAAGATATTTAATCGCTACCGATTTCGCTCTATCGACTACATTCTCTCCCTCAATTAAGATAAGCGGAGCTTCTGGGGAATAATGTCTGTACTTCATCCCCGGAGCTTCAGCAATTCCTTTGTAAGGCCTTTCAGCTAAAGCTGCTTCGCTTATCTCTACTTCTTCTAATACGGTTAATAGATCTTCTACCGTAATAGGACCGGGTCTCAATATTGTTGGCTTATCTTTAGTTAAATCGAGTATCGTTGACTCGACGCCAAAGGGGGTTTTGCCGGCGCTTATAATGTAGTCTACTCTATCAAGTAGATCCTTAACTACGTGAGAGGCGTCCGTAGGGCTAGGCCTTCCCGATAAGTTCGCGCTAGGAGCGGCTATAGGAGTTGATGACCTCTCAATTAACAATAGAGCAACTGGATGGGCGGGCATCCTCACGGCTACCGTTGGTAAACCCGCGGTTACCTCATCTGGAACTGAAGGCTTCTTAGGGAGGATTAAGGTTATTGGGCCTGGCCAAAACCTCTCGATTAAAACCTTAGCTATCTCGGGTACTTCTTTTGCGATCAAATCCAGCTGTTTCTCATGATAGATGTGCACGATTAACGGGTTATCTAGAGGCCTTCCCTTCGCCTCAAAGATCTTCCTTACGGCATCTACGTTAAACGTATCTGCTCCTAGCCCGTACACGGTTTCGGTAGGGAAAGCGGCTATTTTCCCCTCTCTAATGCCCTTAGCTACTCCATCTATAGCCGATATATCTGGATTTATAGGATCTACGTTCACTATTACGGTTTTCACCATCTCTACCCTTCTATGAGCATAACTTCTATTTATGATCACCTTCGTTTAACCTCTACATAGGTCTTAAATAGATGGTGTCCTTAAACATTTGAAGACATGGGAATTGGATGGAAAGCTTTAGGAGCTATAGGTTACGGCTTACCTATAGCATCTGTGGTTTTAATTGGGATGATCGTGAAAGGCGTACAGGAGAACTTAAATTTGGGCATATTTCTATGGTTGGTGAGTTTACTCTTCATCGGCTCCGCTTGGTATTTACTTGGTGATGAATCTAAGCAAAAAGGATATAAGATCTTTGGAGTTATCGCGACAGCTTCGTTCGTTATAAACGGTTATATCTTTAGAGAGATAAGAGCCTTCGTGGAAAGCGTTAAAGAGGCTAGCATCGAGATGCTCAGCTTCACGAAATCGTCGATCCTCTGGTTAGCCGTTATCTCGCTCTTTTTAATAGCTCTATTTACGCTATCTGAAATTATCGCCTTATCTCATGCTAGCGGGGCGTTCAATGAGAGATTTCTGAAATGGTCTGCATGGACGAAGGCTATAGCTTTATCGTTGATAATCCTAGGCTTTGCATCCTTTATTCCGGCTATAGGCGATCTTTTAAAGAGCTTAATTTCAAAGGAAATAGCTCTGACCTCTATCTTCCTACCTCTTACTTCCCTCTCATTAGGCGCTATTCTGTACGTTATAGCCTCCATCTTTGCTATGATAGGCTTCCTTGACCTACGAGTTAAAGTTAATAAGTATACGGAGATTAAGGTGGAGTGAATGAGATATAAAAAGTTCATTATTGCTCTAATACTGATAATTGGTTTGATATTTGCCTTTTACGTTAGCTTTCCATCTAACGTAGCACAAGTACCGATGGTTGAAAACAGAATAGCGGTGCTAGATTTATCGGGCATTATCGCCTATTCTGAATCTCCTTTAACTTTGTGGGGAGAAACGCTCACACCAGATGAAGTAAGTAAAATGGTGAAGCAGGTTGAAGACGATCCAGCTACTAAAGCCGTTCTACTTAAGATAAATAGCCCTGGAGGGAGCGCTGCTGCTTCTGAAGAAATTTATCAAATAATAGAAAACCTAGCTAAGAAGAAAACCGTTGTAGCTTATTTAACCGAGTATGGCGCATCTGGAGGTTATTACATAGCTTTACCCGCTAAGGAGATTATCGCAAACCCTTCCGTACTAACGGGTAGTATTGGAGCCGTTAACGTTATAGTGAATTTTGAAGGCTTATTCAAGAAGCTTGGAATAAAAGCGTACATTTTTAAATCTAATGAGTTTAAGGATATAGGAAGCCCATATAGGAACATAACGAGTAAAGAAATCGAAGTCCTTCAATCCATTATAGATAATGTCTATCATCAATTTCAGGCTAAGGTTATTGAGCATAGAGGAGTTAAGATAAGTTACGATGAGGTATTCAGTGGTAGGCCTTTTACTGGAGTACAAGCTAAGAGCGTTGGATTGGTCGATGATGTGGGTACTTTTGAACACGCTTTAAATGTGACTAAGAAGTTAGCTGGACTACCTTTGGATACGCCTTATTATGTAGTTGAGAAGCCAAAGCCTTCTCTTCTAGATCTGCTCTTAGGAGGAACTAGAGGAAGGTTAAAGCTATCGTACGAAGTACTACTTATGTGGCCTTTACCTGCAGATCTTGAAGTTGCCGATGTTATATACCTTCTTAAAACGAACGGCTAAATCCAAAACGCTTTAATATTAAATACTAAAACTATTCTAGGAGCGTTTGTTGAGCGAGCAGGAAGAAAAGAAGTCATGGATTGAGGAGATAACTAGGAACCTGGACTTTTACTTAAATACTGCAGAGGGTAGAGCTAAGCTCTTAGAGATAGCGAGGAGGGAAAGCAAGAAAGTACAGGAAGAGGCTCTTAAACAATATCGTCCGAGAAGGAATATAATCTGGCTATCTAGGTACTGTTATACATGCAAATATTTTAAGGAACAAGGAAGGAGAATGAAGTGCGAATTTTGGGATGCTAAGATAGTTAAGCCGTTTTACGGGAAGCCGTTATGGTTTCTCTCCTTTAACGAGCTTGGAAAACCGATTATAAGCGTATCCGATCTAGAATGGGATAAGAAATGGATAGATGTAGAAGAAAGGTTAATTGAAATGGCAATAGATAGGATAAATGGAGGGAAGCCGTATAGCTGTTACGTAAGGAAAGAAGAATAATATGCGGGTTTTAACTAAATTCGATCCTTGGAGAAGCCCTCTATGTACTTGTCCAGAGAAATATAGTTTACATCCTTATACTGGTTGTTCACATTTCTGCTTGTATTGCTACGCTACATCCTACATCGGGGTAAGGCCGTCTAGACCTAAGAGAGATTTCTTAACTAAGTTAATTAAGGACTTGAACAAAGCCGATAGATCGCTCGTGATATCCATGAGCAATAGCAGCGATCCATATCCTCCAGATGAAAAGTTACATAAGCTGACTAGGCGAACCCTGGAAATCTTGATAAACAGAGGGTTTAAAGTTCAAATTATAACTAAAGGAGCTTTAGCATTGAGAGATGTAGATTTATTTGAAAGAGGGAGGATTTGTATTAGTGTGAGCTTTTCAACTATAAATGACGAGCTATCTAAAAAGCTGGAGCCCAAGGCATCAAGCTTAAGGGAGAGGTTGCTTTTAGTAGAAAGGCTGACGAAACGGGGTATTCCGGTATCTGCTAGAGTTGATCCAGTAATACCTAAGTTAAACGAAGGGTTAGAGGAGCTAGTCTCTATTTTAGTAAATAAAGGAGTTAATCACATTACGTTCTCGACGTATAAGGCCAGGCCCGACAACTTTCAAAGAATGATTTCCGCCTTTCCGGAGTTTAGAGATAAATGGTATGGAATGTACAGGAGAGATGGGGTCAAGATGCACGGATATTGGTACTTGAGCTTAAACGAAAGGGTAAAGCTGTTAAAGCCTTTAATTAAAATCGCGAAGAGAGAGGGCGTGACTTACGCTACATGTAGGGAAGGTTTAACGTCAAAGGAGTTCTTTAACGCGCCGACCTGTGACGGCACTCACTTAATCGAGTAAACCTTGAAGGAGGTATATACGATAGGACATTCGAGTAGGAGTCTAAGGGAGCTAATTGCTATCCTTAAGGATTATAAAGTAAGCTTAGTTGTAGACGTTAGAAGATTTCCCACCTCTAGGCTATTTCCTCACTTTAAGAAGGAGAGCTTAGAAAGAGCTTTAGAGGAAATCGGAATAAAGTACGTATGGCTAGGAGACCTGCTTGGAGGGTTTAGAGAAGGAGGGTACTTAGAGTATATGAAAAGCGAGGAATTCGAGATGGGTTTTAGGAGGTTATTAGATTTAATTAGATCGAACGATAGAGTAGCTATATTATGTAGAGAGAGGCTTTGGTTTAAATGTCACCGTAGATTTATCTCTGATAAATTGGTGGAAGAGGGGTATAGGGTTATCCACATAATCGATAGAAGGAGAGCTTACGAGAGAAGGCTTAAAGGCTAATGAGTAGTGATTTATATCCTTCCTTAATCGTTTCCCTTACCTTTTCAGGCTTATCTACCTTCGTGAGGCATAGAGATCTACTATCCACATACAGATCCCTTTCTTCTAATTTTACATTTAAGAATAGATGGTAGAAGAAGAGCTTAGCTTGGATGTGCTCCTTTCTACTTTTAAGATCACTTAGTTTCTTTTCAGCTATGCTTAAAGTATTTCTATCTAAGAAGTTCTCCAGAATCGAGAGGTTTAATTTTTCCATTGGAGATAACTCCAGCCTCCAGAGCTCTTCAAACCGATACAAGATCGACGGAGCGTATTCCCTTAAAAGATGGAATAAATGAGCGGGTCTAGGTACTACGTTCTTAGATATCAAGAGAGCGCGTGCTAACCTTAAACTCGCTCTAACTAAGAAGAAAGGCGGTGGCTCGTAATACAGAGAAGAAATAAGATCTCTAAACCCCTCCTCTATCTCGTTTATAATGGCCCTCTTCTTTGCAAGTTTAATATCCCCCTTTAAGGCAGAGTGGAGCAGCATCTGAGGGTCATAGATGGGTTGAATTGTCTTAGATTCCAATAATATGCGATACGTCTCTTCAATCGGGATGAACTCGTAGACCTTGTTTCCGTATTCTAAGACGTGTACCTTTCCTCTAGCTGGAAAGACGAAGACGTCCTGCTCGCAAGAGTCTAAGGCTAAGCCTTCCTGTCTACAGCCCACAAGCGCTAAGGCCTTATTTCCGTAGTAACGTCTCGAAAACTCGATTAAAATCGATGAAGGTATCATTTTAATCCTTACCTAAGGTCGCTATACCATCCTTAAGGAGTCGATATAAACCCTATGGCTTTGTTAAACGAAGGTTACCTTTAAACGTTTTAATTTATCGAAAAGTTTATATAGCCCTAATATAAACCTATTCCCGGATATAAATATTATGGTGATGTGCCTTGTCATATAAGAAGTCTTATTTTGATGAACTTGGAAAGTGTCCTAGATGTGGTAAGGGCACTTTATTGTTGGACGTTAATACCGGAGAGCTCGTTTGCAGTAGATGTGGATTCGTAATTAAGGAAAAGGTCGAAGAAACTAGGCCCGAGTGGAGGGCCTTTTCTAAAGAGGAGAAGGAAGATAGAAGTAGGGCCGGAATTCCCATGTCTCTAGCTATGCACGATATGGGGTTAGCCACTATTATAGGCCCTACGGATAAGGATGCTTCGGGTAAAACTTTAACCGGCGTCTCACGAGCTACCATCGAAAGGCTTAGAACCTGGGATAGTAGAAGTCAGGTACACGAGCCCGTGGATAGGAACTTAAGACAGGCTTTTAGCGAACTGGATAGGCTTGCGGATAAGCTAAGCGTATCCGACTTCGTAGTCGAGAGAGCTGCGTACATATATAGAAAGGCTTTGGAAAAGGGATTGGTGAGAGGTAGAAGCATTAGCGCCTTAATCGCCGCTTCCCTATATGCTGCATGTAGAGCTACCGAAACGCCTAGAACCCTTAAGGACGTAGCGGCCGTAAGTAGCGTGAAGAAGAAGGATATAGCTAGATGTTATAGGCTGTTATTGAGAGAGCTCGACTTAAAGATGCCCATCATGGATCCAGTAAAATGTGTAAGTAGGGTTGCGAGCAAAGCTGGATTATCCGAAAAGACGAAGAGGAGAGCTATCGAAATACTTAAGAAGGCTATCGAAGCTAGGACTTCAGCTGGAAAGGATCCAATGGGATTAGCGGCTGCTGCTCTATACGTTGCCTGCGTTTTAGAAGGAGAAAACAAGACTCAAAAGGACATAGCTGAAGCGGCTGGAGTTACGGAGGTAACTATAAGAAATAGGTACAAAGGTTTAAAGATGGCCCTTAAGATCCCCGAGCCTTCTCAGCCCTCTTAATTTTCTTCCCTACACCCCTCTTTTTTATTAGCTTGTAGATACTTTCCGCTAAGTTAGTTATTTCCCTATAGGAGGAACCTTTCTGTATTAAATCCTTCATTTCGGCTATCTTTAAAGCCACCTCTTCATCAACTGCGAGCATTTCCTTTAAGTAAGCCTTATCTATCGAAATGAGATCTCCTCGTCTCTCCTTAATCGCGCTTAGATAACCTTTGCTTTTCATTAACAACGTATAGGATTCTATCATTAATAGATGCGCTTTTTTAATATCTGAGGATTGAGGAAGTTTCAGCAACATATTGGCTACCTTTAGAATAGAAGAGGACAGGTTATCCTTTGTCGTCTTTTCGGCTAAGTATAATGCTTTAAAAGAAGTCCTCCCTAAGCTTAAAGCCTTAGATATGGCCTTAAGTTTAGATATATCGGCTTTCAAATTTCCTCTACTCTCTTTACTCTATCTTTGGCTAATATCTTTAAAGCCTCTATATCGTACACATTGGAGAAGTTTTCCTCAATGATCTTAAGGTACATGTTTACTTCTTCGTCCGTCATGAATTGGAACATATACCTTCCCATGTAAGGAGACGCATCTCCTCTCCTTTCGATTAACTCGAAGTGCATAAATGGGTCGTTATGCCTAATCGTTATAGGCTTCCTGTTATTGCTTAAGTTCACTATTTCTAAGGCCAGCCTTCCTACGAAGCCGCTATGAACTTTAGCGGCGTTTAAGAAGCTGAGACCCATCCTCCCGAACTTGCTCTTAGCGGTTAGATGTGCAACGTAGCCTGGAGGCACGAACACGATTTCCTTGGATATTAGGTTTAAGTGTTCTAGATAGTTTATAGT
>CALBHZ010000082.1 GCA_937892815.1 uncultured archaeon
ATTAAAAAGAAATGAGGATAGCCGATAGAAGATATCAAGAGGGAGCTGGAAATCAGAGAGAAGCTCCTTTCCAAAGGCATACCGATTGAAGATGAAATGGTTGGAAAGCTGCTTAACTTTCTAATTCTTGATGCTCTAATGCAACAAGGGTGGCGTATGGGAAGGGAAAAATGTGTTGAAGAAGGATTAATAGATCTATCGTTCCACCTTCCTTTTGTTGAGAATCCCTATAGAATTCTTAAGCTTCCTTCTCAGGAATCTGCGGATTTATCAAAAATGTTGAGTAGAAGATTGGGCTTTGAAGCTGAGGAAATTTTAGTATCGTATACGAGAGAGACCGCTATCTTCGCCATCCTTAAATCCCTACTTGAAGGAAGGTTCGTTTGTATTCCCAAGCCTTCTAACTCGATGTACTATAGGTTAGCTTGGTTTGCTAATTGCAGACCTATTTGGATCGATAACGGAGAACCATTCAAGTACTTAATAGTGGGCTTTCCTCATGACCCTACGGGCGAAGTTCCTAATTTGAAATCATTGGATAATTTGGAGTGTGTAATAGTAGATGGAACGTACTACGATTTTACCGAAAAAAGAATAGCCGAGCTTGCTGAAAACGCAATCTTCATATACGGCTTATCAACGCCCTTCGGTCTGCCATTTCCCACTCTCATAATTGGGGAAAAGGCTAAGGAGGTAAAACGCGTACACGAAATGCTCTTTGGCAAAACCGATATTCTCTTACCTCTAGTATTAGCTATGTTAAGGAATAGGGGCTTTTGGAGCTTTAACGATATAAGGGTCTTAAGGGAGAAGGCAGTTAACGAGTTAAGAGATACATCCATTAAGCTCGTAAACAAGGAGGGTCTCTTCCTATTGTTTTACGATGAGAAGAAGAGGAATATCTACGAGCTAGCTTTAAAGGCGGGAGTAAAGGTCATTTCCGGAGAAGACCTAGGCCTTCCCCAGTATTACTTCGCTCTAAACCCGGCCTCTAAAGATCTAGAAAACGGCATTAAGAGGATTAAAGATGTTCTTTAATCCATCCCCTAAGCTTTAGATAGGTAGCTCTCAAGTGTTCAGGTAAGACCTTAACTTCTCCGATAACCGGCATATAGTTCGTATCCCCTCTCCACCTAGGAACTAGATGGAAGTGAAGGTGTTCAAACCCAGCTCCAGCATCTTTTCCGATATTTGCTCCGAAGTTAAATCCATCGGGAGACATAACCTCCCTTAGACATTTCTCCATTAATAGAGTTAAGTCCATACCCTCCCTTACCTCTTCATCGCTTAATTCCGAAAGGTACCTTACGTGCCTATAGGGAGCTATCATTAAGTGACCGCTATTATAGGGAAATCTATTCATTATTACGTAACAATGCTTACCTCGGTAAAGGATCAAATTATCTTCATCCTTATCCTCCTTTGGCTTTAAACAAAATATACATCCCTCATCTTTTAAGCCTCCTATGTATTCCATTCTCCAAGGAGCCCATAGCCTTTTAACCAAGTTCCCTCCCCCTTCTAACCGCGATTTTATAAGCGGCCTTTACATCTTTTTCGCTTCGCTTCCTCCCTTCTAGAGTAGTCCCCCTTTCATCTACTATTTCTATGTGATCGAAACTTCCTAAGTAGCTAGAGATCAAACCGGCTATCTTCTGAGCTAATTCAGGGCACCCGTTTCCGATTCTTATGGTGTGAGATCTTGCAGGCAACTTAATGAGCTTCCTTACTATTTTAACTACACCTTCAATATCTAGTAAAGACCCCTTCCACATTAGAAAACCCCCATATATACATGCTATCCCTATATGCTTTCCTGGATCGATGCCGATTAAAATCGTCTCTCCAGGTCTTAACTTGAATAAGATTTTCGCCCTATCCTTAATCTCATCTCCTTCAAGCTCTTCGTATAATAGGACTTCACCGCTATATCCTCTAGGGACTTCATCTTTAGTAGTCAAAAGGATACGAGCATCGTATACGCTAGGATCCCAAGGCAGTCTGCTTTCGAACTTCAACCCCATCTTAGTTAGTAAAGTCAGAAATGTATAGTAAGCCCTTCCGTTTACGGTCGCTACTACGATGCGTTCTAAGCTTTTCATCGGCATGTCAGCACAGCTCATGTTACTCTTTCTTTTCCTCTAACTTTCTGACTTCGAAATCGAAATACCCCGTATTTCTCGCGATATTCCCTAAGGCCTCGGCGAGTAAATTTCCCAAGAATATATCATCGGCCCAACTTACCTTAGGTTTGAACTTTACGATAAACTCGTACTCCTTCTCCATCCTAATAACCTTACCTTATCTAATTCAAAAATATTGCTATTTTAGGGAAGGCCCCTCTTCTCCCTTACAGTGCACAACGCCCTTCACCCTTCTGATAAACGATGGACATACGAAACATATTAGGAAGGGTACTCTATCCTTCGCTATAGGGCATTCCACGTACTCCTTCTTCATTCTCGATAACATCTTCCTACTTAACACGCCCTTTATTTCCTCGGATACCTCCTTAGCTGTCTCTTATACACATCTGACGCTGCCGACGA
>CALBHZ010000083.1 GCA_937892815.1 uncultured archaeon
AGAAGACGGCATACGAGATGTAGAGAGGTCTCGTGGGCTCGGAGATGTGTATAAGAGACAGGTAGAAAACGTTGTTAAAGCTCAGAGGGAAGCGCTTAAAATCTAGCTTATTTATACCAATCTAAGCTCTTACATATGAAATCTATGAGGTAGTAGAAGGAATCCTTAGCTCCTTCATCCATTTCCGTTTTAGATAAAAACTCTTTTGCTTTACTTGCGTGCTTAAAAGCCTCCTCCTTCGCTTTATCTAGAGCTTTAGAATTTCTAATAAGCCTCTTAATTCCCTCAATATCCCTTTCTTTTATAAGCCTTTTCAGCTCTTCTCTATCTACCTGCTTTAAGGCGTAAACTATGTACAAGGGCTTTTTCCCAAATAACACATCTTTACCGGGATCTCTACCGTACTGTTCCCTAGTTGCGAATAAATCGATTATATCGTCCTGTATATCGAACGCATAGCCGATATGCATGCTAGCTTCCTTTAGAAGCTCTATATCTCTAGAAGGAGCGCTCGCTAAAATCGCGCCAGTGAGGATAGTCGTTTTAAATAGAGAAGCTGCCCTCTTAGATGCCATAACGTACCACTCTTCGATACCTACATCCCTGTACTCAAATAATAAATCCAGTATCTGGCTTTCGTTAACCTCTCTAAACCCTTCAATTATTGAACGAGAGACTTCCCTAATCCTATCCGGCGGAAAACCTGAACTTATTATGGCTTTTAGCGCAAGGGATAGGAGGGCGTTTCCAGCGAATACCGCAGTACCGTATCCCAATCTATTATCGTACATTTCCTTAAATATCTCGTGTACCGTTTTTCCTCCTCTTCTCATAACATCTTCGTCAATTAAGTCGTCGTGAACCAAGATCGCGTGACGATATAGCTCAATCCCACAACATACATCTAATATAGACTCATATCCTTCTATTGAATACCCTCTATAAGCGATTAAAGTAGTGTACGAAGCTATCCTTTTTCCCTTTCTCATAACGAATTCCCTTAAAGCACGGTATACTTCACCGATAAAGCTATGATATCTTTCAGCTTCAACAAGTACTTCTTTAAAGAAATCGTCGAGCCTCTTAGATATAAGCGAACTATACTCCTCTAACTTTAAGCTCCACTCCATCGGCTCTTTAGGAAATGAAGGAGGTTAAAATACTTTACATGAGAAATGATTGAGCTAAGGTAAAAGTATTTACGGGAGAACGGATATTCAAACCTTCGATGACCATCGTACCTTTCGTACCATCTCCTAAGCCAGTAGTTAAGAGGATGTTAGAGCTTGCAGATATAAAGCCAGGTGAGCTAGTTTACGATCTAGGAGCTGGGGATGGAAGGATAGTTATAGAA
>CALBHZ010000084.1 GCA_937892815.1 uncultured archaeon
TCGGTGTTCATTATAGCTAACCTAGATTTTCCGCGTCTCTTCTCTATAAATAGAGCGAGCCTAGGCTTACGTTGAAAGGTCTTGCCGAAAGCCTTGAAAGTCCCTCCAAGCTTAATGACCGATGCCTGCATCTCTCCTTCTCTAACGACCACTTTCCTTTCGAAATCCTTGAGCTGTCCTTCGAGCTCCTTTAACCTTTCTTCCAAGTTTTCAGTTGTTGTAATTTCCTCGCTCATCTTATAAGCTCCCTCCCGCTAGATCGTTCTCCTATTAAAGTAGGAACTTAAAAACTCTTTTCAAAAGAACGAGATAGTTCGTAATAAGACGTAATACTATGAGAAAAATGGAAATTCGCTACATAATCTAAACGATAGCGTACGCCTTTAACCCATCCAGTATCATCTGTACCGCGATTGCGGCTACGAATACAGCCATAACCCTGGCTATAACGGCCGATCCCTTCCTCCCTAGAAAGCCGTATATCTTCTCGCTACTGTTCAGTACGAACCAAGTTATCGCCATTACGATTATTACGGAAGAGAGAGCGTAGAGAATTCCGTATAGCTGTAGGTTAACTATGGTAACGGTTATAGCTCCAGGGCCTACGAGGAGGGGGAAGGCTATAGGCACTACTCCTAAATCCTCCGCTTCAAGCCCCTTAGCCTTCCACTCTCCTCTAATCAATATCTCCATTGAAATTATGAAGAGAAGGATGCCGCCGGCTATCATGAAGCTATAAATCGATATGTTGAATAGGTTTAAGAGCTCCCTTCCTATTAAAGCGAATAGGAGAAGTAAGGCTGTAGCGGTGTACGATGCAGTTCTAAACGCCTTTCTACGAGCCGACCTATCTAAGTTGCTCGTCATTCCTACGATTATAGGTAAGTTGCCTATAGGATCCACTATTATGAAAAGCCCTACCGTAACCTTTAATAACGTTAGTAATGGATCCTCCATCCCTTTCAACTCACGCAATACGTTATACACGCTAATCTAAATCTAATCCGTATTTAAAGAGCTATCCTCGAAGGAAGCTCCCCTAAGTTATCGATTATTAAGTCCGGCTCTTCGTAAATTAGATCCTCTAAAGCTCCAACTCCCGTTAAAACCGAGATCGTGGAAATCCCAGCGGCTTTACCGGTTCTCACATCGATCGCGGAGTCTCCGACGTAAACGCAGCCTTCCTTTTCTACCCCTAGTAGCTCTATACACTTCCAGATTATATCGGGATAAGGCTTTCCCCTCTTTACGTCCCTTCTGGTAACTACTACGTCGAAGTACTCCGCTACTCCGCTTCTACTTAAAAGATCCTCTAATTCTTCAGCGGAGACATCGCTACCGGTAGCCGCTCCTATCAAGATCTTATGAGATTTAACGAAGTTTAGGGCTTTTCTAACTCCTTTCAACGGCCTTATTCCCTCTTCGATCAAGCTCTTGTATACAACATTTATCTCTTCATATAACTCCTCAATTAAATCGGAAGGAGCGTGATTGGATAATATTTCAGTTAAGCTCTTTCCCAGGCTTAGCTCTCGTTTAAGCCTATCTAAGGGTAAGGTATCGAGCTTAAAGGACCTAAGCGCTTCATTGAAAGATCTATAAAATAGCTTTACGTTGTCGAAGATAGTTCCATCAATATCAAAAATAACGGCTTTCAACCCTTTAACCCTCTTAATAGGCACTTCAACGTTAACCTTTACTCGATCTCCTTCCCTTAGCTTAAAGTGCTTCCTTAACTCCACCGGAGCTATTACTTCGACAATATCGGTGTAATAGCCTTTAACTAACGGAATAACTACGGCACAAGGTTCTCCACCTTCAAATACGGCTTTAAAACACAATCCTAAACAGTAAGATCTGCTCGGGGGAACTATCTTTACGGCGCCATCTAGATGTTTTCTAACTAACCTCAAGGAGCTTAGCTCGTCTACCTTAACGTTTAAAGTTCCCGGATATGGGGTAAAGCCTAGTTTCTCCTTAAATTGGGAAAGAGCCCATGGGATGGATACGAACCTTCTTCCTTCCTCTTTTCCGTGTACATACCTTCCCCGTATCTCTACGTTAATGGCTTCAATATCGATCTCGACCACGGTTGAGCCCCCTCTCAACATACCGTAAATAGCTTACCGTCTCAGCGATTAACTAACTTCGGAAAACTTCGTTCTCCACTCTCATATGTTCATTAAGCGTATCCCCTATCCTTAGCAGCTTAGTTAACTCCTTTACCAGCTCCTCAAGCTTTATCTCCTTTAACCTATGGGCTTTAAGGCGTTGAGTTACTTCCCTGCTTAGCTCTTTACGTCCGTTTAAAGCTCTTTCCACCGCTTTAGCTAAATCCATATCTTTAAGTCATATCTCGAATAGATATATCGTTTGCTTTTTTCGTTAAAAACGAAGTAAGCTCGATGAAGTAACCTGGAGAAGATAAGCCTTGTAACTTACGATAAATCGATCGTTGAAGTCCGAAATATGATCTACTATTGACCAAGCGGTCAAGGACGCTAGAATTATATCTATTGTTTATGTAATATTTGATGGTGGAAAAATTGGATATAGATAAGGAGTTTGAAGCTATATCCCATCCGTTGAGGATAAAGATTTTGGAAATATTATCTAAAAAGCCGTTAAGGTTTTCAGAGCTGAAAAGAGAGCTGGGAATAGAGAGCAGCGGCAAGCTGGACTTCCATATAAGTAAATTAGGAGGATTAGTTGAAGTAAATAGTGAAGGGAAATACGCCTTAACGAGGGAGGGATACGCTGCTCTTCAAGCTATAGAGGCTATTAGGAGATATGGATGGCAAAGGAGAGCTTACTACCTCAACCTACTAGCTTACTTAGTAGCGAACGCTTACGCCGCTATCTCCAATTTAAATCTATGGTTAACCTTAATTTTGCCTATAACGAGCGCATGGATAGCCTTTTATAGCTATTGGGCTATCGTGAAAAGGGGGATATTTAGGGCTTTTTAACTTCATTAATTTTATAGATAAGGAATATAAGAGGTCGGAGGTTAATTTAATACAGGTTGGTTAAAATCGACTTAAGGAAAGCGAGGTACGCACAGATATTAATTTCGAAAAAGGCGATCGAAGAGGATTCCTTTAACCATCCCATTAGGAACGTTGGAGGAGTAGATGTAGCCTTTAAGTCCAATTACTCAATAGGGGCGGCCGTAGTTTTAAGCTACGACGATTTAAGGGTTTTAGGGAAGGCGTATTATATCTCAGAAGTTAGGATTCCTTACATACCTACGTACTTAGCCTTTAGGGAGATAAGGGCTATGATTGGAGCCGTAAATAGGCTTTCGATTAAGCCCGACATAGTTTTAGTCGATGCTCACGGTAAATGCCATCCTAGGAGAGCTGGAGAAGCTACTCATTTAGGGGTCGTACTAGATATACCTACTATTGGAGTTGCTAAATCTCACTTAACTGGAAAAGAGAGGGAGGATGGATACATAGTTGATAACGATGGAGAGGTATTAGGTTATCATCTCATGCCAAACGTATACGTTAGCGTTGGCCATAGGATTTCGTTAAAAACGGCAATTAAGATCGTTAAGAAGTTAACCGTGTACGGAATACCTGAGCCTACTAGGCAAGCCCATATATATGCAAATGAGGTAAAGAGCAAATTAAGTAAAATCTTGAGTAAAGGAGGGAAGGCCGAGCTTTAGCAAAACGTAAGCATAAAGTAAGAATTTTTATATACTACCTTTTTGTATAAGAAATTTATGGGTAGGTATGTTACCGTTTCAGCTAAGGTGCCTAACGAGCTTAGGGAGAAAGCCAAGAAGTTCAACATCAACGTTAATCGATTAATTAGGAAAGCTCTTGAGGATGAAGTCCGTCGTAAAGAGGAGGAAGAGTTGAGGAAGATGGCTAATGAAGTAAGCGAAATACTTAAGAAGATATCTAGTGAAGAGATCACGAAGTTAATTCGTGAGACGAGATATGAAAGGTAGGTATTTATTCGATGCGAGTAGCCTTCTAAACATAACGAGGGAGCTGGGAGAGAAGGTTATCGATGTAGTAAAGAACAACTTTACGATATCTCTCGCCTATTATGAAATTGGAAATGCCCTTTGGAAGGAATGTAGATTACTCAGGAAATTAGATCTAAATTCAGCGATAAAGACCTTAAGGTTCATGTTCTCAATGTTCTCTAAGATGACGGTAATAGGGATAGAAGAAGGAGGCTTGGGAAACTCGATACTGACTAACGCCTTCAAATACAACATCACTTACTACGATGCCTCGTACTTAAGCGTAGCTAAGAAGTTGGATGCGATTTTAGTCAGCGATGATAAAGAGTTGATTAAGATAGCTAAAAAGCTGAAGGTAAACGGTATAACGAGTAAGGAGCTAATTAATTTACTGTACAGTAAGGATTAGCAAAATCTACGAGCTATTTTAAGAAGTAGGGAAAGGGATTTGAATGCTTCATCGAAATAGCTTTAGCCCCCAAAAAACCCTTCTAGACTTTCCATCTATACGTCAATATCTTTAATGATCTGATTGCGTTCAGTTCTTGAGAATTTCAGCTCAGATAATATCTTCCTTGCTTCATTAAAGTACCGATAGGAGACATTCTTCTAATTAATTTTAACATCCTGTCTAATATTTAAATGATCTTTACTGAGGAGGTGTATAGCTTACTTCCTAAGATGTATTTCGATTATGTCTCTATCCTCAAGCTTATGTTCTAAGCCAACCCTCATTCCGGGGTATTTAGCAGAAGGTCCCCATATCTTAGCATACTTAAAGTGCTTTACAAAATCTCTATGTATTAACTTAGCTACATCTTGTACCGTAGATCCTCTTTTTAACACTAAAGGAGTAGATGAAGGAGCTTCATTTGGCTGTTTAGTATAAACCCTTATTAAGTCGAGCATGTCGAAAAGGGTTCTACATATATCCTCTAGCCCCTTATTTTCTAGAGCTGAAACGGGTATAATGGGGATCTCCTTTGGAACTACTTTCCTTAGCTTTTCGTAGTTCTCTAAAGCTCCTTCGACATCGATTTTGTTGGCTACGATGATTGTAGGCTTGTAGGAAACGTTTCCAAATATCGACTTCTCTACGTCATCTAAAGTTACCTCTCCAGCGATCTTAACTACGGCGTTGTATATCCTATAGCTCTTCAGAAGCTTAATTACATCGTCTACCGTGCATCCTATTAGCCTGCCCGATAGAACTACCTTAATTCCTATACCTCCTTTCTCGATAGCTACTTGCCCCTTGGGCTTCTTAACGTAGATGTTAACCTTGGAAAGCTCGCTTAGTACCACCTTTAGCTGTTCTATCGGATCGCTAGATAGATCGAGCACTATTACTAAACCGTCCGCATTTCTAGCGAGTCCCAAGACCTTAGTTCCCCAAGCAACTCCTTCGGCGGCTCCAGGCATTAACGCAGGAGCCTCGATAAATTGAAATCTTATATCTTCGTATTGAGGCATGCCGGGTACTGGAAACTTCGTAGTATACGGATAATCGGATACCTCAACTTTTGCATTTGAAAGTCTGGATAACAAAAGGCTTTTCCCTACGTTCGTAAGCCCTAACATAACCACTTGAGCGGCTCCTTCCTTCTCTATGAAGAAGCTCGGTCCTCTTCCGACCTTCTTCCTCCTCTTCTCCTCTAACTCCTCCCTAAGCTCGGCAAGCCTCCTCTTAGCCCAGTAAAGGAGGTTTTCAGTGCCCTTATGCTTAGGGACCGCCGATATGAACTCCCTTAAGGCCTCAATTTTCTCCTCGATAGTTCTAGCTTCCCTAACTTTAGCCCATTTAGCCTTAGCTTCCGAAGGCAGGTTAGCCGGCATCGATATACCCTCCCGCTGAGAATACCATCGATGATTTATTATTATATCATAAAAATGATTATTATTTATTATATGTATATCGCTACCTTAGTTTTCGGAATTTATGAAGAGGGAAGGGCTTTACCTCTACAGCTTTCGCTATGTTGGTGGGTTCTGGATATCGGCTGGATAGGCCTTATTAGCTTCATCCTCGCTGTATGGCTTATGGCGTTTGCCGTTCAATAGCGTTATTTTCTCGCTTACCGGCTTAATATTGTTGCTAATTGGATGTACGTCTGCTCTCGCTGAGCTTTTGAACTCCGTTCATTTCATAGGTTAGTTGAGAAAACCTACAGGCTTTAGGGAGGATTTAAAACGATGACGCTTAGAGAATGGAAAGAGTTCTTCGAGAATTTAGGGTTAATTGAGGTTAAGAAATTAAATGGCTATGCAGTATTTAGAATTAGTGATAAGGGGTTAAAGGTTATTAATAATTTACAACAGTTACTTAGGCATTAACTTAATTAATGCAACGTCACAGAAGTTCTTGAGGGGTGATTATTGAGGGTTAGGGTCTTAAGGAATGAGGATGTTAGTAAAATTATAGCCTTTATACCTCCTCGCCATATACATACACGTGTAGCTTTATTCATAGGTGATGATGTTTTAATACTTCAGCAAGCAACTGTAGATGCTTTAATCAGGGCATATGCATCAGTAGCTTTACACCCTACTAGGAGGGCTATTGAGTTAACTAGTGTTAAGCTCTTTAAGGGTGCTAGGAAAGACGGTTTTGCTGAGTATCAATTAATTGAGTCAGGGAGACCTGAGGATGAGGTTTTAAATGAGATTACTAAGTTATACTACGGTGATGAGACCCGCGCGTCAGATAGTTGATGAGACCGCCATCGTCTGAGAATTCTTTTGATTGCCATAGCTATAGAGTAACTAATATACCTCTTCCACATCTATACTAGTGGTGTGGTTGAGTTAAGATGGTTATTGTATCCCCATACCTACTTCAGAAACATATATCTAGTTCTTACCTACTTCAAAAAGTAAGTAAGGTTGTTGAAAATGATGAGGAGATTAATGAGCTTCTTAAGATGAGTAACGTAATGGCTGTTACAAGGCTTAAGTATAATGACCATGGCATCGTTCATGCTAGGATAGTTGCTGGAGCTTCCTTAGAGCTTATGGATTTACTACTTAGGGGAGGTGTTGAACCTACTACATTAAGGGATGGTATTGCTAAGAACCTAGATGAGGTTAAGTTAATTGTTTTCCTAGCTGCTTACCTTCACGATATAGGTAATTCAATACATAGGGTTAATCACGAATATATAGGTGCTTTATTAGCTAAGGACATCTTAGACAGGGTTTTACGGAATGTACTTGAGGTATCTGAGAAAAGGCTTTACGGTATTAGACAGGAAATACTGCATGCTATATACGCGACTGAATATCATGTAGAGTGCTTAACAGTTGAATGTAGTGCTATTAAGATAGGGGATGGACTTGATATGTCTGAAGGCAGGGCAAGAATACCGTCTGTCTCTTATACACATCTCCGAGCCCACGAGACCTCTCTACATCTCGTATGCCGTCTTCTGCTTGAAAA
>CALBHZ010000085.1 GCA_937892815.1 uncultured archaeon
GAGACGCTAAAAACTTGTCTCCAGATATACCTGAGATAGACGCATCCACTACCATCATAGCGATCACTTCAATATCATGTAAGCGAAGACGGCGGCTTGCGCTCCTCCATCGATGTTGACGGTCGCAACGCCCATGGGACAGCTCTGTAGAGAAGATGCTAAGGCTAACAGGCCTCCTACTCCTACGCCGAAGCCAGTAGATGTAGGAACGGCTATTACCGGCCTATCTACTAGGCCTGCTAGAACGCTGGGTAAAGAGGCTTCCATTCCAGCTACGGCAATATATACTTCAGCCTTACCTATCATCCTACCTAGAGAATCTAAGAGTCTGTATAGGCCTGCGACACCTACGTCGTAAGCACATATAGCTTCTAGCCCTAAAGTTTCGGCTACGATCCTCGCTTCCTCAGCAACGGAAATATCAGACGTACCTGCCGCTACAATCCCTACACAACCCTTCTTCTTTATAGGGACATATGAGTTCGAAAAAGCCCTTAATATCGATGCCTCCTTGAAGAATTCGACCTTTAATCCCTTTAAACTCCTTACGGCTTTCCTGTATTTATCGAAGTCCACCCTAGTGGCTATTGCGTAGCCGTTTCTTTCAGCTGTGGCCTTAACGGCTCTAGCAAGTTCGGAAGCGCTCTTCCCCTCTCCCCATACGATTTCCGGTATATCCCTTCTAAAAGCTCTAGATATATCTAAGGTTAACTTCATGGTCTCCTTCACGTACATCTTCTTTATCTCCGTTGCCGCCTCTTTAATACTGAGCTCGCCTTTCAGTAGTTTATTCAGTATATTCTCAAGCTCGCTCAACTACGACACCCTAATAGATAGGAACGAGTATTGGAAGGACCTGCTTAAGCTTTCCAGCCGATCTTATAGCTTTAGCTAACTCTTTAACCCTGAGAGCGGATCCTTTAACTGCTATAATTAGGAGACAGTCCTCCTTAGTCAGATGGATGTGTAAGGTCGAAGGTATGATATCTAGAAAATCGTGCTGTATCTCCGTTAAGTTCTTCTCAACGTCATGAACTTCATGGCAATAGTGAACTAGGATCGTTCCAGCCACCTCCTCTTCTCCCCTTAACCTCCAGATGTTCATCGACAGAAAAGTTCGCATCGCCTCTTGTATGCCTGTAGATCTAGAGCCTAAATTCAGCTCTTCAACTACTTTATCGAATTTTTCAAGTAATTCCTTAGGAAAGGAAACTCCCGTCTTTATAACTTTCGTCATCGTGTTTTATTGTATCGACTTCTTAATAAGACTTGTCGATTATCTGCCAAAGAAGAAGCGTTCGAATCTCCCTTCCTTCTTCAGTTCTTCAGACGATCCGCTATGCACGATTCTCCCTCCTACCAAGACGTACGCTCTATCTGAAACATCTAGAGCTCTTTTCACGTTTTGCTCAACGAGCAGAACCGTTATCCCTCTTTCCCTTATCTCCAATATCTTTTTCATCAAGAGAGAGGCGGCTTTTGGAGCTAATCCGGCCGTGGGCTCATCTAGTAGAAGTAGTTTGGGTTTGGCCATTAAAGCTCTAGCTACGGCTAACATCTGCCTCTCTCCTCCACTCAACGTCTTAGCTAGGTTATGTTTCCTCCTCTCAATTTCAGGAAATAATTGAAATACCTCCTCTAGATCTCCTCTAATGTCATCCCTTCTATGATATGCCCCTATCTCTAAGTTCTCTAAAACGGTCATTGAAGGGAAAACGTTTGAAATTTGAGGAGTATAACCGATTCCAATTCTAGTTATTTGATTGGGCTTCAAGCCTACTATACTCCTACCGTTAAACGTTATCGATCCTCTTAAGATATTAGCTATTCCAAATATCGTATTCAATAAGGTAGATTTTCCGGCTCCATTGGGTCCCAGTACCGATACGATCTCTCCCTTCTCAACTTCTAGATCTATTCCATGTAGTACCTCCATCTTTCCATACCCGGAGAAGACGTTTCCGAGCTTGAGCATATTACTCACCTATATATGCGTGTATAACTTTGGGATCTCTCATTACCTCTTCAGGCGTGCCTTGCGATAATAACCTTCCATTATGTAGAACGTAAACGTACTCTACGTAATCCATTAAGACCTCGATTCTATGTTCGATGATGAAGAAGGTTAGCCCGTATTCATCTCTAAGCCTCCTAATGAAGGAGAATATCTTGTGCGCATCCGTGTGAGCTACGCCAGCGGCCGGTTCGTCTAAGAGGAACATCTCCCCTTTACCCATTAAACCTCTAGCCGATTCAAGCAACTTTATATGAGCGCCAGATAGATCTGATACTTTGTTTATTACGAAGTCCTTTAGACCGAAGTCCTTTAGAAGAGAGCTGGCCTTCTTAGCTATCTCCATTTCCTCGTTTAACCACAGCCTAGTAAAGGGTGCTTTAAGTAAGGATTCTCCTTTTTGATCTTGAGGTATAACCAACATATTTTCCCAAACGCTCATGTTGAAGAACAATCTAGGATTTTGAAAAGTCCTAACTAACCCCAATTTGAATATTTCGTTAGGGTTCAGCCCGTCTATTCTCCTACCTTTAAAGTAGACCTCTCCTCTATCTGGAGGATAAAAGCCCGTAATTACGTTAAATAACGTGGTCTTTCCAGAACCGTTTGGCCCTATTAAGCCTACCATAGCTCTTTTCTCTACGTCTAGAGATACGTCTTCTAAAGCCCTAACTCCTCCGAAATACTTCGTTACGTTAACTACTTTAAGTATCGGTGCCATATTAACCACCCATTAGGAACCACTTCGATATCTTCTTAAATGGCGATAGGAGCTTTTCCCTTCTCCTCTTCGCCTTTTCCTCTAAGGGCTTTACTATTTTCCAAGCAGGGGTCCACGTGTACGTTTGTGGAATTAAGCCGGCTGGCTTGAAAAGCAAAACAAGTATGATAATTAAGCCTATTATCATCCACCTTATGAAGTTGGGATCTATAATCAGGCCCGGAAAGACGAAGTTAATTGCGGCCGTAGCTCTATCCACCAAGGTTATGATGCCAGCGCCAACGATAGCTCCCTTATTGTTCCCTATACCTCCTAAGATCATCATAGCCCATACATCGAAGGTAACCGTCGGTACGAATATATTTGGATTTATAGAACCTATGTAGTAGGCTAAAATGCATCCTGCGATGCCCGCCATCCCTGAACCGATGAATAAGACCTTCCCCTTGACTTTCGGCACGTCCTTCCCCATGCATAAAGCCGCTATTTCATCCTCTCTTATAGCAAGCATCGTCCTTCCTAATGGGGAATTGACCAGTCTTTGTGCATAAAGGAAGAGGAGAATTAAGATGATTAGGGTCACAGACGTGAAAAGCAAGTTTTTAACGAAAACGTCTTCTATCCACGCGAAAGGATGGGGAATTCCGGTTAAACCGTAAGTAGCTCCCGTAGGTTCGTAATGTCTCAAGAAAATCCTCAAGAGCTCGCCGAAGCTCAGTACCGTAATTCCGAAGAAGGCTGGACCGACTCTAAGCGTGGGGTACATTATAACGTACCCTATCGCTCCGGCAATTAAGAAAGCGAGGATAAGCGTGAGTATGAAGACCGATACATTTAACATCGGATTTTGGGAGGCTAGCTTTACCATCGCCATGGTCGCCTCTAGAGAATAGAGGGGATAATTAAGGCCTGCTAAGGATAGAAAGATGCTCATAGATACGTAAGCCGATACGTAAGCCCCTATCCCATAGAAGGCTACCTTACCGAAGTTGGCCATTCCAGCGTAACCAACTTCTAAGTTTAAGCTCATAGATAAGATAGCGTAAATGGAGAAGAAGGTAAACCAGGATAACAGAAAGCCTATAACATCGAAGGTTATCATCTTCTCATCAACCTCCTCAATACCTTAAATCTATAAGGTAAACCTCCTCCCGCACCTAGAGGCGGTCTAACTAAGATAACTACGAGCAGTATGAAGAAGGCGAAAAATGGCCTATAGCTTACTTCAAGACCTATGGTTTCATGTAAAGTAGCTATAACTATGTTTTCAGCAGCGGCAATAGTATAGGCTCCAACGGTCGTTAAGGGGACGCTGTATAACCCTCCTATTACCGATGCAGCGAACAACTGTAGTATTAAAGTATCTCCGAGCTCAGGGGTAGCGTGAGCGAATAGAGCCCACATCATGCCGCTTAAGGAAGCCAGCCCTCCCGCTATAAACCAAGTAATGTACATAACCCTACTATGAGATATGCCGGATATCTCAGCTAGATCTGGGTTGTCAGCCACGGCTCTCAACGCCTTTCCGGTTTTAGTTCTAGAGAAGAAAACGTATAGGAATATAGCCGCTAACGTAGCTAGCGCTAAAGCGGTAAATAAGTCGCCTGAAAGAGTTAAACCTTCTACCTTAATCTCCCCTCCTACAATTAAACGGGGCTTTGCTAAATACATCTCAACTTTCCACGCCTTCTGCAAATATCCTAAGAGACCGTAAAGGAAGAACTTAACGAAGATCCAAACACCCATGGAAGATATCATTAAGACAAGAGGTGTCGCTTTTAACTCCATAAGTCTGGAGTATACGGCAAAATGGACGGCCATCATAAAAATCCCTCCAACTAAGAACACTACCGGTATGGCAAAAGCGACATGTACAGGAGATGAAAGGGATAGAAGAACTGCGGTATAAGCTCCTATCGTCATTAAGTTTATATGAGCGAAGTTAAGTACACGGGTAACTCTATAGGAGATGGTGAGGCCTACTGCTGATAAGAAGTAGATACTTCCTACCCAAAACGTGTTTATGAACTCCGTAATCGTCGGCATCTCCAAAAGAAAAATATTGTGGGTTTTTTAAGATTTCTATCCCCACGTTATAGTACCAGCGGAGTAGGAACCCACGTCCTTGTACTTGTATACTCCATCTACTTCAGCTACGGTCCATATAGCGTAGTCTTGAATTAATCTATCACCTGCTTCGTCTAATACACACCATCCAGATACTCCATAATAGTGACTTGCGACCTTTGGTAAAGCATCCTTAATAGCAGGTCCGCTATATTCTCCAGCCTTAAGTATTGCCCATGCTGAGATGAATAGCGAATCATACAGGTTAGCCGTAAATACAGGAGGCTCTACGCCGTATTTGCTAACGAACTTTTTAACAAACTCTCTGTATAACGGGTTCTCCTTGAATACCGGCCTAGTTCCGTAAAAGCCTACCGAGTTTAAGAACTGAGCTACTTCTGGTGTCGTTAATTCTGGAGTTCCGTGTACCCCCTCGCTCGAGAACCATCTAACCTTAGTTAATACCGGATCGTCTTTCGCATGACTTAATATGTTAGCTCCATCCGTATCGAAGGTTATCATAACTACGCCTTCAGCTCCTTCTTGAGATATCTTTGAGGATAACTGAGCTACCTCGCTTGCATAATCTGGAAGGCCGGTAGCATACTTTAACGATATAGCGGTTCCTCCTAGCTCCGAGAAGGCTTTTTCAAAGAAATTAGCGAAAGCCAGTCCGTATTCATCGTCTCTATGAAATACTACGACCTTCTTCACCCCCTCTTCCCATACTAACTTAGCTAGAGCCTTTGCCTGTACCGCATCGGATCCTACGTTCCTAAATATGTAATCGTCCGGTATAGCTAGCGTTGGAGCCGTCGAGGAGGGGGAGAACACTACTATTTTATTTTCATCTGCAAAAGCCTTAACTGCCTTTACCTGAGAGCTTGCAGCAGGACCTAAGACTATTCTAACTCCGGCTTGATACAGAGTTTGGATGTTCTTTAAAGCTTCCTCATCCTTTGTCTTATCATCTAGGATAACAAGCTTAAATTTAGCGTTTATACCATAGCTCGCTACCTCCTCGTTTAACTCTTCTATACCCATGTCCAAGGCGTTCTTCCACTGAGCCGCAACTGAGGTTAGCTCCCCAGTTAACGGAATGGTTGCGCCTATGATGTATTCTTTAGGCTTTTGGGCCGCTTGAAGAGCGGCGAGCTTACTTTGCAGATCCTCTACTGTAGATTGCAGCTCTTGTATCTTCTTTTCATACTCCTCGGGAGCGGTAGTTGGAGGAGCGGTCATGGACATGAAGGCGTAAGTTAGCCCCGCTCCGATGATTAAGCCTATTATTAACGCTACCCCTAACCTTACAGCCGCGGAGGAGGTTTGTTGACTCATATTGACCCTTTTAGTAAATATATTATATTAATAAAGATTTCCTCTATTTTAGGAAGAATTTCATAACGATCGTCGATGATGAAAAGGTTTATCCCTAACTTGCTCTTGTATCTATACGTTGCCCGTTAATAGCAAGAACGTAATGGAGAGGTTAGGGTACGATTTCGTTTTTTACGGTGAAGAAGCGGTAGAGCCTGAACTAACGGACGTAAGGTTTAAGGATTTAGTTCCTGAGTTTTCTGAGGGAATTGGACATGCTAGATTTATTTCTACGAGAAGGCTATATAAACATCAATTAGAGGCCTTTAAGTCCCTATCTAATGGAGAGAACGTTATTTTAATATCTGGAGCTGGAAGCGGGAAAACCGAAGCGTGGTTTTTGCATGTGAAGAGGAATAACGTTAGAGCGCTTGCCCTCTACCCAACTCTAGCCTTAGCAAACGATCAGGTTAGGAGGTTAGAGGACTATACCGAGAGCATTAGAACGCCCATGTTAGCGTTGGATGCAAGGAGAGCTGGAGAGCTGAAAAGTATTATGGGAAGCTCGAGATTAAAGGAGGGACTTAGAGGAACTCAGCTATTAATTACGAACCCGGCTTTTCTATTGAACGATATAAAGAAGTGGGGAGGAAGGGGAAACTTGCTTGAGGATTACTGCTCTAAGTTGGGGCTTCTCGTTATAGATGAATTTGATTTCTACGGACCTAGAGAAATAGCGTTGTTGATAGCGATGATGAAGATAATTGAGGAGAGGGCAAAATCTTTGCAAATCGCTATCCTTACAGCAACCTTAGGAAATCCAGATGAGCTCTCAAAGCTTTTAACAGAGATTACCGGAAGGAAAACTCGCATCATCTCCGGTAAGCCGTTTAAACAGCCTAATTTTACTTACCTAGTTTTAGGAAGAGATCTTAAAAAGGCATGGGAGAATGTCTTAAGGTTTAAGAAGCAAATTCTATCGTCGAAATTGGCTGGAGAAGACATTAAAAGAGCCCTTGAAGACTTTAAGGAGTTCAAAAAGGTAGCGTATAAAGTAGTTGGGATTTTAGAATATCTTAACCTTCCAGCCCCTAAACTTGAACTAGATCCAATAGAACTACTAGCTAATTACCTAAAGGACGATGGCGTCACTCTGGTTTTTACAAGAGGCATAAAATCGGCAGAGGAGCTCGCGAGGAGGATGATTGAAAGATATGGAAGAGAAGTGAAGGAAATGATAGCTACCCATCATCACTTAATATTTAAGGCGGAGAGGGAGAGAATTGAGAAAGGCGCAAGGGAAGGAAGGATAAAGATTATCATTTCGCCAAGAACTTTAGCTCAAGGAATAGACGTAGGCACGGTAGTTAGAGTTGTTCATTACGGTTTACCTGAAAGCACGAGGGAGTTTAAGCAGAGAGAGGGGAGGAAGGGGAGGAGGAAGGAGATACCCTTTACGGAGACCGTAATCTTGCCTGTTACTAGATGGGATAGAGAGCTCCTCTTAAGAGGCGTTGAGGCTTTAAATAAGTGGATTTCTTTACCTCTCGAAAAAGCCATCGTTAATCCGGATAATGAATACTTAACCTTGTTCCTAGGCCTATTCAAGGCGTACATGCCTAATAGAGGAAAGCTCGCAGAAAAGGAAGCTAGGCTATTGGAAAGGCTTGGGCTATGGAAGGCAGGTAGTTTAACCAAGTTAGGTAAGCTTGCTTACCAAAAAATGAATTTCTATGAATTTGGACCGCCCTATGGAATAAAGAGGATATTGAAGGGAGATGGAGAAAGGTACTTAGAAGAGGTGGGACATTGTGATTTAGTTGAAAGATTTCAGCCTGGATGTATAGATTATACAAGCGATTCCATAGTTACCGGATTGGTAAGGAGAGGTGAAAGGACGAAGACCGTTACTTGTATAGTAGAAGAGCCGATACAGGGGACTAGCGTTTTAGATAGCGATCTACTCGCCTATACGATTGAGGAGTATTACAGAGTTAAGAGGAATTGGGGTGAAGATCCCAATTTATTTAGAGATTATTATTCCGGCAGGATCCACTCTGAAGTGCTATGTGTAGTGGATCCACCAACTAAAGGTTTTGGAAGGTATACGAAGATTCCGAACAGGGTTTATTGGGTAGTTTATTCTAGAATGGCAAAACCCGTAGTTACAAGAGAGAGGACGTATTTCGTAAAACAAGCTATAAGGCTTCCGGTAATAGCAAGTACTGGAGGTAGATATAGCGACTATACGTATGGCATAAGCGTTGAACTCGATGAGAACGAGGATCTTGAATGGTTGAGAGTAGGGTTAGCCCTTACAATGTTAGTTCTCAGGCTAGAATATGGAATACCGTTTGAAACGATATACTATGATTTAGCGAACATAGGAAAGAGGAAGATGTTATTTATGCATGAACCCGAGAGCGCTGGCTTGCTGTTTAAGTTAGACTGGAATGAAGTTAAGAAGAAAGTTGATCGATTTAAGGGAGATGAGCTAAGCGATGTCTTATTGGAAGCTTTAGATGAACAAGCTTATTTGAGTTTAGCGTCCTATGGGTTTAGATGGGACGTAGCTATTAGAGCGGCTCAAAAGGCTTTAGATTATTTACTTCTAAAGGATAAGATCTCCTTAAAGTTAAAGGGGAAGATCGTTCACATTCCTAAACCATCTAAGGCCTTAAAACTTGCTTCAATCCAAGGAATTAGAATGCCGATAAACGATTACCTATCCTTTTCCGTTTTAGGCATTTACGATGGAGAAGAGGTAAAGGCTTCCTTCGTAGTTACGGAGAGGCACGAGGCTAGCGGAGCCGAAGAGTTCAACCTATTTATGGATAGGCTAGCTGATCAAGGCTTCAAGTTCGTAGCTTACAATGTAGAGAGCTTAATTGAAATGCTTAGAGATTCAGGGTTAAGAAGCGTTATGTATAAGGTGTACGGGTTAATGGGGGAAAAGCGAATCGAAAGCGTATCTTCCCTCTTGAAAAAAGTTGGAGTTAAAGATCCTACACCTGAAGATGAAGTGTATGAAGGGTTGGGATGGATTAGGAAGGTTTCCCTTAAGGACGTGTGGATGGAGTTCGAGTCGAGCAAAAAGATCTTAGAGGAGAAGGGATGGCATTTGTGGCCATCGTTCATAAAGTATCTCAAGCCTAAAGCCTTAGCCTATATAGAGGAAAGCTGTAAATTGATATACCAACTATACCTAGGTTTAAAAAATTAAAAAATAGAGGATTACCCTCTTTTATCTATAGGTACGTATTCTAGATCCACAGGCCCTACGTAATGCTGCCTCGGCCTAATTAGCCTATTTTGAGCGATGTACTCTAAAACATGTGCAGACCAACCGGCGACTCTTGGAATGGCAAATATCGGCGTATAGAGATCTATTGGAATTCCTAAAGCGTAAGCGGGTATCCCCATCCAGTAATCAACGTTCGTTAAGATCTTTTTAGCGCAAGCTCTCTGATGGCTACCTCCTCTATCTTAAGAGCGATATTGTATAGCTTCTTTATCTCCTCTCTTTTCCTCTTCGCCATCTCTTCAGCATATCGCCTAAAGATCTTAGCTCTAGGATCGTATGCTTTATACACTCTATGAGCAAAGCTCATAATCCTCTCCTTCTTCCTTAGCTTTTCAAGAACATACTTTTCAGCTTTAGAGGGATCCCTACTTTCATAAATTCCCTCATGGCCATTTCATTTACTCCTCCATGAAGAGGACCTCTTAAAGTTCCTATACCGGTAACGATGGCAGAGTACATATCCGATAAAGTAGCTGCAGTAACTATAGCTGCGAACGCGCTTGCGTTCATTCCATGTTCAGCGTAAAGTATTAAGCATACGTCCATCGTTCTTACTTCAAATTCATCCGGTTCCTTACCATTTAACATGTAAAGGAAGTTAGCAACATGTCCTAAATTTGGATTTGGAGGTACGTACTCCTTTCCCTCCCTAAATCTATTGAACGCTGCAACTATACACGGCATCTTAGCGGTAATCCTTATAGCTTTCCTTCCCAAGGCTTCTAGGCTATTATCCTCAGGCTCAGGATCCCAGTGACCTAACATAGATACCGCGCTCCTAAGCACCTCCATTGGATGTGCGTTCTTGGGGACCTTTTTAAGGAAGTCGAGAACTACGTCTGGAAGATCTCTATTTTTCCACCAACGTCTTTTTGAAGTCGTCGAGTTCTCTTCTCGTAGGAAGCTTTCCGTAAAGCAACAAGTAGGTTACTTCTTCATAACAGGAGTGCTCCGCTAAATCCTCTATTGAATATCCTCTATAGTATAGCTTTCCCACATCTCCGTATATCACTGATATGGAACTTTCGCAAACGTAGATCCCCTCTAGGCCTTTATGGATGACGGGCTTTTCCTGGCTCATAGGCCTTATTATAGAAAATAAATTATGTTATTAATACTTTATTTATTTATGTTATTTTGATTATTGACGAACAAGTGTTTTATATATTTGCTTATAGAGTTAAAGCGATTTAGCTCTTTTACCGTTCTGTATTAAACCGTATCCAGGTGTAAAAGGAATGGAAATTATAGAGCGAGAACGGCCTTATTTAGCAACACTCCTATAAAGAAGACAGCTAAAAGTATATTCTCGTACCCCGATATTATACATGCATTTCCCAATAATCCCTCCTATTTCCAGATCTAACAATAAAATTGAGGTGGAGAGTAAATAGTTTAGAAATGAAATAGTCATTAAAGGAGGTACATCTATATTTAGAAGATTAGAAAATGGGTAGCGACAAGGCTCATATGCTAGGTATTAAGGAGGCGGTATTTCCCGTAAGTCCTCCTATAGCAAGCACCACTACTAATTTAGTAATACCATAATATATTCGTTATAAAGTAAAAATAAGCTACATAAGGGGAACGATCGTCATGTAAATAGCCGATATTATTGCAGTAGTAATTACACCAGCTACGTTAGGCCCCATAGCGTGGTAAATTATGTAATTCC
The DNA here is from genome assembly GCA_937892815.1 of uncultured archaeon. Lineage (GTDB taxonomy): Archaea > Thermoproteota > Nitrososphaeria > Conexivisphaerales > CALBHZ01 > CALBHZ01. The sequence goes on from CALBHZ010000085.1 coordinate 11,099, forward strand.
TCTTGTCTAACTTTTGAGCCTCCTTCTGAGCTATCTTAGCGGTAGTTGGAACACAGGAAACTCCGGCCGGTCCTAATAAAGCATTGACCTTTCCTCTGCTTATGTAGTACATCAAAATTCCCCCTATGCTTCCTCCTATGCTTGAAAGCACTAGAGCGGTTATTCCCAAGATCAAGAGCTTTACGACCTTTGGATCTAAGATAACGTCGGGGGTTACTAGAATACCTAGCATGAGTCCTAAGAAGAAGGTAGCTCCATTTAAGAAGACTTCGTCTGCGAACTTCTTTAGCCTCTCTATCTGAGCTTCTTTAATTACGTTTCCAATGAAGAAGGAAGCGATTAGAGGAGAGGCTACGGGGAATAGGAGGCTTAAGGTACCTCCTGCTATTATGGCGAATAAGATCTTCTCCCTAGGACTAACCCTTCTTATATCCGTTGGAGTCATCCTCACCATTCTCATCTTTCTAGGTATAGTTAACTCGGATAGCTTCCCTTGGAATAGATACAATATGCTCAGGTAGAGATAGGCTACGACCGTAATAGGGACGAATAGCTTGGGAGATAGCTTCAGAGAAGTGAATAGTACCATAGGACCGTCTGCTCCACCGATTATAGCTATGCTTGCGGCATCGTTGTAAGAAAAGCCCATAGCAACCGCTAAGGGAAAAGTTAGGATGGTTCCTAGCTCTGCAAAGACGGCTAAGAAGAAGCTAGTAAACGGCTTAGCCATCAAGAAGTCCAAGTCGGTCATAGCCCCTATACCTATGAAAACGAAGCATGCTATAGCTCCGTTTAAAAAAGTTAAGGCGTAAATCGGCTGTAACCAGTATAAAGTTGAGGCTATGACTTGTTCGGTAGCGGCCATTACGGGATTAGAGACATTGCTTCCTACTAGAGGAGCTAAGTGAGGATTTCCGTACATTGAAGGAAAAGGAGGGTACGGAGGAAGGAAGAACTGAGCGGTATTAACGAATATCATTCCCAATCCCATAGGAACCAGAATTAAGGGTTCGGTAATCCTCTTTACTCCTAGCCAAGCTAGTATAGCTCCTATGAGGATTAAGGCTATCCTAGCTATAGCGATAGTAGGATCTATTTGGAATAGGGAAGAAATCGCCGGAAATAGCTGCCCGAGGTCTATAGTGTTCATTTTTTCTTTCCCTCGCTTCTACTTAAGACCTTGGTTATAGCCCAAATTATCCCTGCAACTAACGTAGCTATAGCCCCTAACAAAACCGACGTTATTAGTACGGCCTGAAGCGACGCTAATATTTCTCCAGACAACGAGATCACTCAAGTACAGCTAATACTTGTCCCACCTCTACGTTATCCCCTTCTTTAACTAATATCTCCTTTACCTTACCTGAAGATGAAGGGTAGATATCTATCTCCATCTTCATCGATTCGAGAACTAGCAATGAAGTGGAATCATCAACGGCATCTCCTGGCTTTACGTTAATCCTTAAGACCTTTCCGGATAACGGAGAAGTGACCTCCTCGCCCATGGCCAACATACACCCCCTACTAACAGTTATTTATTCTTTTTTAAACGGGCATATTTCCATGCCTTTTTGTAGGCATTTTGCTAAACCTTTTCTTCCTCTTTAACAGCGTGCAGAGCGTTCTGTACAGCATTGGTCTGGTTTCCTTAGGTTCTATAACTTCATCTACGTAAGCGCTAGCCGTTGCTACGTAGGGATTAGACCATTTCTCCCTATACTCATTAGCCAATTTCCGTATAAGCTCCTCCCTTTCTTCAGGAGGCGTAGCTTCTATCTCCTTTTTGTAGATTATTTCAATTGCGCCTTCCGGGCCCATTACAGCTATCTCCGCCGTTGGATAAGCGTATACGACGTCGGCGCCGAGCTTCCTGCTACACATGGCAATGTACGCTCCTCCGTAAGCCTTCCTAACTATGACGGTGATCTTAGGTACGGTTGCCTCGCTGTAAGCGTAGATGACCTTCGCTCCATGCCTTATTATGCCTCCGTGTTCTTGAGCCGTGCCGGGCATGTATCCTGGGGTATCTACGAAGGTAATTAAGGGGATGTTGAAGGCATCGCAGAACCTAACGAACCTAGCTATCTTGTCCGAGGAATCTATATCTAGAACCCCTCCTAGGAACTTAGGTTGATTGGCTACGATGCCTACTACGTACCCGCTTAGCCTAGCGAAGCCTACTACAGCGTTTTGAGCGAAAAATGGTTGGATTTCGTAAAAGGAATCTTTATCAAAGACCCTCTTAATTATCACTTTAACGTCATAAGGCTTCCTTTGATCTGCTGGAATTATCCGATTTAATTCTTCATCTATTCGATCCCAAGGATCTCCCGTATTTACACGAGGAGGGTCTTCCCCTGCATTACTGGGGAGATAGCTTAACAGCTTCCTTACTGCGAGAAGTGCCTCTTTATCATCTTTAGCCATTAAAGTAGCGACTCCGCTCTTCCTAGTTTGTACAGATGCTCCACCTAGCTGTTCTGAATCCACGTCCTCTCCGGTTACGGCCTTTACTACCTTAGGGCCCGTAATGAACATATAGCTCGTCTTATCCACCATGAAGACGAAGTCCGTTAAAGCTGGGCTGTAAACCGCTCCTCCCGCGCATGGACCCATAATTACGGCTATTTGAGGTATCCATCCGGAAGCCATTACGTTTTGGAAGAAAACGCCTCCTAAGGCCGTTAAGCTATGTACGCCCTCTTGAATTCTAGCCCCTCCTGAATCGTATAAGCCTATTAGGGGTACCCCAAATTCTATAGCGAGCTTTATCGCCCATTCCATCTTCTCTAGATGGGACTTACCCATCGATCCTCCTTTATACGAGAAATCTTCCGCAAAGACTACTACCGGTCTACCTTCTATCGTTCCATAGCCTATGACTATCCCGTCTCCCATAGCATCGGCCTGTTTCTCATCAAACTCAGCATACATAGGCATTACTAGGGATTGGAGTGGGACAAAAGAGCCTGGATCTAGTAGGATTTCGAGCCTTTCCATCGCGGATAGCTTTCCCTTAGCCCGTTGTCGCTCAGAAGCCCTTATCCACTTTTCCTTTAACCTCCCCCTTATCCTCTCAAGTTTACGATATGGATCGATATTTCTTTCGTTCATTGTCGATCAAATTTTGATCAAACTCCCCTCTTATATCTTTATTGTTTCCTCCATTAGATGTTCTTCTATTGACTAATATGACATGATGGTTCTCATATCATTCTAGTAAGACTTCGTTCTTACAATGTGAACGATTATAACAGGAGATTACCTAACAGACCCTAGAGCTTCGTTAAAAGAGTACACGTACCCATACTAGCCTTAAGAATAAAACAGAACGATTCAGCATCCGCAACGAGGAAGCGAATGAGGATATACGATAAACCAAAAGTCAGAAACTGATAGATGATCGCTTTGATTTGGAAAAAGGTTATCGATAATTTTAGCGACTTTAACCTACCTTTTCAGGCTTGTAGTATACTAACCGTTTTTGGTAAGCGGGAGGTTGATAGTCAGGTTCAGCTTTTATCGCTCTTTGAAGACAGTTCTCAACACAGACGTGACAGTATATGCATTTAAAAGGATCGTAGGTTATAGTTTTTGCTTCGGGATCGACCTTTATAGCCGCAGGCGGGCATAAACGCTCGCAATCTCGACAAAAATCGCACCTCTCCATATCAAAAACCAATATCCGGCCTCTATGCTCAGGGAAAGGCTCTCTCTTAATAAAGGGATGTCTAACTGTTGCGGGTTTCGAGAAGAGATTCTTCAATATATTTAGAAGCATATGAACCATCCTTTAACTCCCTCCGTCCTTTTTAATGTGAATTATACGCTCGGTGCAGGCTAAGCAAGGATCTATGGATAAGACTATT
>CALBHZ010000086.1 GCA_937892815.1 uncultured archaeon
ATTAGCACTCTTCATTAGTTGTCAGGAATTTATTAAAGGAAATATAGCTCAAAAGACCCCCTTTCTAATCGAAATATCAATATTCCAAACTCATGAGAGGATAAGTGATGGGATTAGAAGAGCTCGATCCTGTGTGGAAGTATATTATCTATAAGGAAGTCGCTGAAAGGGATAAGCGGAAAGAGAGCGATGTAGGCAAACGCGAACTCGGAAAATCTAAAAGGGAAATTAAAAAGCGACCCCACTACGTTTAAGTAGAACGCGCAACGTCCCTAAACGCCTACCCGTTAAACGACCTCTATTACATCTCCTACCTTGTACTTAGGGCTATGGGATTCAACTATCACCGCTCCTATCCTGGGATCGAAGGTAGCTACCCAGCTAGCCGGATGGTAGTAATGCGTTAAGAAGCAGTAAAGCCAGATCGGTGCTCTTCCGCTCATTACGACCCCCTTCCTCAAGTCGACTTTGGGAGGGGAGACGGCCTTCAAGACATCGGGAGTTATAGCGTCCTCTAGCTCGATTTCAATTAAGGTATATCCCTCCCTTTCCTCGGCCTTAAACTCGATCATCGCTATCCACCATATCTCAACGGTATTTAAAGCTCCTGAGCTTCAGTACCTCCTCATCCTTATATTGGGAATCCTCTTGAAGTGTTTAACGTTCCGAGTTATGAGGATTAAGTTGTTCGCAATGGCCGTTGCGGCAATCAGCACGTCCGCTAAGCTCAACATCTCCCCTTTAATGGTTAACATCGCATCTATTTCAGCCGCCTTTAAAGCCACTTCGTAGGTAATAGGCAGTATCTCAAATGCGCTTACATCCCTCTTAGCCGCCTTTAGCTTCTCCTTTAAGATATCGCTGTTTAAGTAGAGGTAGTAAATTCCTCTAACGTACTCTTCGACGGATACTACCGAAAGCTCGGCCTCCTCTCCAGTCGCGTCGAGCTCCTCAGCGAGCTCTATGGCTCCTCTATCTCCGTTTATGAGATCTATTAGATAGGAGGTATCGGCTAAGTACCTCATTTCTCAATTAGCCTAAGCAAATAGCGCCTCCTCGCCTCGTCCAGCTCCCTCTGATAGCTGAGCTCCTTTTCAACCCTCTCCCAATCCTTGCGCGAAATCGTTTTACTTCCCGCTATTTCCGTGAGCCTGGGCTTGAACTTCAATAAACGCTTAATAACGTCCGAGAAGGACTCGCCTCCTCTCTTCATCCTCTTAAGAGCTTCGTATACCTCGTCCGTTACCATAATTACCCTTCCCATGCCTAAAAAAGCTATATATAATTTTATATATAAACTTATTTCACTTAACGGGTTGTAAAGAGGCTTGAAGCGTGAAACGTTGGTTAAAAACTTATTCCGAATTCATATAACATTAATAACGATGTTGGAAGCTAATTATAATAATAAGGGTCATCATCCTCTCTAAACCTCTAGCACGTTTGGAAGGCTGAACGCTAATTGGCGCGCCTTCCGTTTTCTTGAGCGGCTTCCCTTAAATGCTCGGTTCCCTCCTTCAGCTCCTTGATGTCCATCGACTTCGGCTATCCTCGCTAACGCAACCTTTATGCTCGCATTCCTCCTCGTCTCAGCTATCGCTCCCGCTTCAACTTCGCACGAGCTGCTCAAGCTTAACT
>CALBHZ010000087.1 GCA_937892815.1 uncultured archaeon
GGTCGTATTGGTAGGGTTAGGAAGTACGGTTTGGGCGTTCGTTGGCCCAAAAGTTTGGAAATGGCTACACAGGATCTCTATAACCCTGCTCTTAATCCTAGCTATATGGATGGGGATCGTCGCTTTTCAGGCATCCGGACCAGCTCTATTTACCTACGAACCTACTTACGAGATAAGCATAGCTGAGGGAATCGATGTAGTTGCCGCTATGCCTATTTCCTGGGCTCCTCTAGTTGCGGATTACGGTAGATTCGTGGCTTCTCCTATGGGCTCGTTTACCGGAACTTACGTAGGGTACTTCATCGCTAGCGGACTATTTTACGCCATAGGATCTATAAGCAACGCCGGTATCGGGGCTCCAGATCCAATATCTCTCTTAGCTGGAATAGGCTTGGGAATCCCCGCTTTATTCATCGTTATCTTTTCAAGCCTTACGACTACCTTTTTAGATATATACTCAGCGGCTATAACTTTAAAGAACGTTTGGGTTAAAGCGAAGTTAGATAAACAGATAATACTTGCTGGCGCTTTAGGTACAATCTTAGCCTTAGGTTTTCCAATGGAGCGATATGAATGGTTTCTACTCTGGATAGGAGCTACCTTCTATCCGGCTTTCGCTATAATAATTACCGATTACTTCCTCGTTAAAAGGAGATATGTAGCAGATGAGCTTTTAGAGGTTAAGGGAAGGTACTGGTACAAAGGAGGCTTTAACTACGTAGCCTTAATTTGCTGGGTATTAGGCTTCTTAATTTACTTAGGATTGGTTTATTCCCCCGCTTACACGTACATGGGTGCGACTATACCTACTATAGCCGTAACCGCCTTGATCTACTACGTAATAGCGAGGTTAACGAGATAGTCCATTAAATTTTTATTGAAGGAAAATAACATACGATCCATGATAGATTCTCATACCCACCTATTCATAGCTGGATACCTTGCTTTATCGAAAATGGCTAAAGCGGGGTATAATGGGGTAATTCAATGCGCTTTCATTCCAGTAAGACCAACGGGCTCTTCTACCTTTAAGGATCTGTTTAATTGGATAGTATATGCTGAAGAAGAGAGATGCGGTAAAGTAGGTTTAAAGAGCTATCCAGCTATAGGAATCCATCCCCGTTGTATGCCCTTAAGTGAATATGAAAGGTGTTTAAGCACCGTTGAGGAATATCTAGGCTTAGAGAAGGTGAGGGCTTTAGGGGAGGTAGGGTTGGAGGAGGGAAGTGAAAGAGAGACAAGGCTTTTAGTGGATCAGCTTAAGATGGCTATTAAGCTAGATAAGCCTGCCATTATACATACGCCTAGGAGGAACAAGAAGGAGGTAACGAGAAAGCTAGTTAACTTGCTTAAGAGCGTAGGGATAAGCGAGGATAGAGTAGTTATTGATCACGTTAATGAGGAGGTAATCGAGTTAATTAGGAACGAGGGCTTCTTCGTAGGGTTAACTATTCAGCCCGGAAAATTAACCGTAAAAAGAGCAATTAGGATAATTGGAGAGCTAGATAAAGAAAGGATTTTAGTTAATAGCGATGTTGGAAGAGATGAGTCAGATCCTTTAGCGATCTACAAGCTATTTAAGAGATTGGCCAGTAGGAAGATAGTTTACGATAATCCGAGGAAGTTCTTCAACTTAAGCTAGCTCCAGCAAAAACGTTAATATTAAGCCATGTACTGAAGACGAGAAGATGGAGAACCTTAGAGAAGGCCTTAGATGGTTAGATCAAGCTAAGGCGGATTTAAAGACGGCTAGGGATTGTTTAAAGAACGGAAATTTCTACGCCTCAGCCTTCTTCAGTCAACAAGCAGCGGAAAAAGGCTTTGAAAGAGCTTCTATACTCTAAGGGATATAGAGCTATTATTACCCACTCGGTAACCGATTTATTGGAAGAATGCTCTAAACACCACAACGCCTTTAGCTCATACATAGACTACGGAAAGGAGCTAGATAGACACTACATAGGGGCGAGGTATCCAAACTTTTATCCAGAAGGGCCCGCGTATAGGTACTACACGGAGGGGATGGCTAAAAAATGCGTAAGCTATGCAGAGTCGATATTGAAAGAAGTAGAGAGGTATTTGAAAAGATAGGTTTGTACGTTAATAAGCTCGTTGAAGAACTCAATCCTTACTTAGTTATTTTATTCGGATCCTTCGCTAGGGGAGATGTAAATGAGGGATCGGACGTAGATATCTTGGTAGTAGCGGATTTCAAAGAGCCTTTCTTGGATAGGATAAAGAAGCTGCTAGATTTAAACGAGTTTAAAATACCGATCGAACCTATCGGATATACTATAGACGAGTTTGAGAAGATGAAAGAAGAGAGGAATCCGTTTATACTTGAGGTTATTGGAAGAGGAAAGGTGCTATATAAAAAGGGTTAATCTAAGGTAGTCGTTCTACGTTCTTCAGTTACTCGTTTACTGAGTTGATGTCTATTACTCTGTAATGGGATACAAGCCATTCTACACATACGTTTCCTTCTCATATTCCTTATTTTTGGACATCTCTATTAATTAACCCTCGATATCGTGGTTCTCTTCATGTCAATGTGAATTCAAACTGTGTATGTGACGTTTAGATTCGTTTAAGCTTCTCGATCTTTTCACAAATACTTCTATGAATTTAATGTATTAAATTTAAAGCTTAAAACTTAACTTTTCACCTCTCTCCTAGCCTGTTCCATCTCACTCCTCGTTTCTCTAAACCTTCTAATTATGCTGAATAGCCTTTCCCTCCTAGCTAAGGGGGTTAGCTTTAAGGAGACAAGCCCCTTCAGAAGCCCTTTAGCTAGCTCGCTTTCGGCTTTAACGGCTTTATCCGCCATGTACAATAGCATATTATGGCCGTATGCCTCAAATACTTCGGGATTATCGGATATTGAAAGTATATGGAGTATCAAGTTATCGAGCGGGTTTGGTTTCGTTTCTAGGTACACTTTAGCTTTAGATTTCCCTCCTCTCTCTTCAAACTCTACTTCGGTTATATATTCTGAGTCGAATTCATCTATATATGGTCTATCGTAGAAGAAGACGGGGCTTCTATAAACTTCGGAAGCTCTAGATTGGAAGTAGCCTCTAACGAATAGCCTTTCCCTAGATACTACCTTCCTAGCGGCTTTGTAGCTTCCGGATACTTCGTCCTTAACTAAGGTTGCGAAACAAGCATCATAACCTAAACATCTCCAAGGAGGCACGGCTACGTCCATATTTCCGCTACTAACCATGGTTAGGTAAACCCTATCGTGCTTTACCCTAGGCTTTAGAGATCCATCTACTACGTTTAAATCGATTAGAAGCGGAAGAACGCTTCTGGTGTATTCGGATGTGTTCGTATCTTTCGCTATTCCTATTAACAGCGCTTTTCTCTCCTTAACGAGCTCTAAGATCTCTTGTAGTAAAATGAAGTTGATCGTGTTTATTTCGGGAGTAGTTAACCATTTATCTCCAACCCTAAAAGGATGACCTCTCCCCCAAAATAGCTTATTTACTAGCTCTCTCGCATGTTTACTCGCTTTTTCCCTATAATCCTTAATCTTTAAGCCTACGTAGTTGTAGCCTAAATCGAATACTCCGTATCTATTTTCAAACTCAGCGATTCTCCTCATTAACCTCTTTAATCCCGTATCGTCTAAACCTAAGAGATTTGCGAGCTCTGAAACGCCTCTAGGACCATCCTTTATTTTATCTACGACTTGATGTAGTAAGTAAGGCCTTCTCTTAGGAACATGAGATCCTTTAGGTCCGAGCAGTAGAAGTAGGAACACGTATCCCTTTACCTCCTCTCCAAATAGCTCTTCTAAGGCCGTATTTTCCATATGCATTAAAAACCTCCTAACTTCCCTAGATAGCGTTTGATAAGCTCCGGAGATAGGTCGATCCATAAAGATTATCTTAGCCCCTTCTTCAATAGCCCTCAAAGCTATCCAAAGCTCGGACATCAACATTATCGAGAAGGTTATCTCGCTTCCCGCTTCAGCTATATCCGCTAATCCGCTTTTAGTTATAGCTACGTTCGGTAGATCCTCTAGCCAAAGCGGAATGGAAGAGCTAACGCTTAACTCATCCTCCTTTTCCATCCTCTTAAAATCGAAAAACATACCGTTCTCATTTACAATGAAGGGAGCTGAATAGCCTATAGCGGAGACGTGGAAGAGGAGCATCTCCAAAGCTTCTTCTTGTATCATGCTTCCATCGATTCCTATAGCTTTATGTTCTCCTACGCCGAGTAGCTCTTTAGCGAGCTTAATTGAGCTTTCCTTATCTAATTGGTATATGATCCTCGAAAAGTTCGGGTTTCTCTTTATAACCCTAAACCTATCCTCGAATAACCTTAGTAGCTCCTCGGTTTTCTCTTTTAACGAATAATCTATAGGCACGGCTTAAATTACGGAATAGAGCGATAAAAACTTAAAGCTTTATTAATAGTAAAAGGCGCTCTTAAGCTATGTCTGAGACAAGGAAGAGGAGGCTTTTCCCCTTCTTCTTATTCATCGGCATGGGTGTTGGATTTCTATTGATCGATAGGTTAGGAGGTACGGCGTTCGTAGCTTGCATGTTTATAGGAATGGGTCTGGGCTTTCTATTCGATAGCATATTTGAGGTTAGAACGGAGAAGGTAGAAGTTAAAATGCCTACCAGCTTAGCAGGTGTAGCTTTAGCCTTAATAGGCGTTATATTCATTTTAGGAGGCTTTTCCTTCCTCTTCTTCGGAGAGTTAATTAAGCGCTTAATGCACTATTTCGTTGGACTTGGGTTTATAGTAGTGGGGATCTTCCTGTTAATACAAGGTACTCTGGTATTCAGGAGGAAATAAAGGTTTTATAGTTTAATCCATGATAACTGTTAGCCGAATGAGGATGCGTGTGAGGTCTGAATATGTGATGAGGCGTGTAAGGGCTGACGGCGATTTTTAAGTGGATTTTATTCTCGTAATTGGAAATTCAAATTAATGAGATTCACTGAGATGGAGCGAAAAAGCCATATCCCCTGTCGTCGTTGCTCTAATACTAATCATAACAGCAGTGGCATTGAATGTTGCTACTCATGAATCTACGTGGCTGGGTTTATTTCGCAAACAACAGCTCAAGGCTTATCTCCTAGCGGATCACAGCCGACTCCGTTGGATTTAAGGAACTGCAATACGATACATTATAAAGCTCATATAGTTGTCAGGAATTTAGGAGAAACGAGAAGTTACATTAATGAGGTCCTGCTTTTAAATTCGTCTGATCTTTCCCCTGTAGATTTGCGCATTAGACAGAGATACGTAGATCCAGATCTACTTACGGTTACCAGGCTTGGTTCAGAAAAGATGACTTCTAGATGGAAAACGGTACATAGTTAAAGTAGTAACGGAAGATGGTGCTGGCATCCCTTTAAAGTAAAATCCCTAGCTTAGTTACTCTATTTTTATCCTCTTCCACTTCTTTCCCTCTTTCCTTTCTCCTTCAATTTCAATAACCTTAGGCCTTTCTTCTTCCTCATCTACAAATCGTATCAACTTCTTCCTTTCTCCTAAACCTTCAATTTTAGCTCCCGGATACCTTTGCTCTATCTCCCTTCGAAGAGCTTCCTTATCCACATTTCCGTAAGTCTTCACGTGAACTACCGGCCTTCCGTACTCATCGTAGGTTACGGTTATCGAATACCCTTCGCTAGACGTACCCGATTCGAATTTTTCGAACATCTCATCGAAGTCCTCGAAAAAGTCATCGAAAATATCGAAAGGCGATCTTCTCCTCCTCTTGTCCATCGTTCTAACACCGTCTTTCTTGTCCTTTAAGGATGCTTTAAACTTAACGCATTAAGCTTTTAGCCTTTAAACTACTCATTTACTTCCAGCTTACTTTAAATATCGAAGGTGTAGAGGTAAAGGTAATATGATTAAGAAGATATTGGTAGCGTTCGATGGGTCTGCATATTCTCGAAAAGCTCTAGAGGAAGTATGCGATTTAGTTCGTTGTTTAAACGCCGAAGTAACGGCGCTTTATGTAATACCGAAGATCCCTCCTCATGCTGAGCCTGAACTTAAGCTACCTAGCCTAGATCCCTCTTATCTGGGGTTTTTAAGGGATCAGGGGAAGTCGATTCTAGAGAACGCGGAACGCATAGCAGAAGAGAGAGGAGTAAGGATCGTTACGGCTCTAGAACACGGCTATCCAGTAGACGTTATATGTAAGTACGCTTACGAAGGAGGTTTCGATTTAGTTGTTTTAGGAAGTAGAGGGACTAATGGCTCAAAGCTATTGCCTTTAGGAAGCGTTTCGGAGAGGGTAGCTAGGGTATGTAAGAAGAGCGTTTTGATAGTGAAGTAGGTGATTCGTAATGGGCTATGCTGGATTAGGAGTTAAAGCTGGAGTTTTCGCAGGCTTGATCTATGGAGTAGTTAACGGCATCGTAACCTACATCACTCTCTTAAGCATAAAGGAGCTCATTACTTCGGTCATCTCCGCAAATCTACCTCCTAACGTCCCTATATCGGCCGAGTATATTTACCAATTAACCTTAACTACGGCTCCAATTACGGCAGCTATAATAAGCCTGATTTTGGGAACGATAATAGGAGCAGTCTACGGCTGGATTTACGATAGAATACCGGGTAAGAAGCCTATAACGAAAGGCTTAGTGACCGGAATCGCGCTATGGTTCATCTCCATGCTGCTTAGCTTGCCGAATATCGGATACGGCCTTTACTACGTGTTTAATAAGGTAATTCGTGAATTGCTGATGGCCTTAATTTACGGAGCTCTCTTAGGGATATTCTTCAATAGGTTTCACTCGAAGAGATTTCGTGAGTAAAAAGATTTATTTCGGTTACATGCCCCTATTTATAAGGTGAATTAATGCGTCGAAGGTTATGGATTTCTATTTCCATGTTGGTAATTGTAGTAATTATAGGAGCTATTGGGTATAGTTTCCTTCTCAATCTATCCTTACTAGATGCGTTTTACTTCACTATAGTTACCATATCTACGGTAGGGTATGGTGAAATCTACCCCACTACGCCGGTTAGCAAGCTATTTACCTCCTTTCTCATAATCTTCGGTATAGGATCTCTAGCTATATTCTTAGAGACAATGACGGAAGAGATTTTAAGGAGGAGTATTAGGGAAGCTATAGGTGAGCCCGTGGTTAAAAAGCCATTAGAAAACCATTACATCGTTTGTGGATATGGCGATATAGGAGAGGTAGTAGTTGAAGAGCTAGCTAGAATAGGGGAAAACTACGTCGTTATAGATAGAGATGAGGAAGTCGTTAGGGAGCTAGTTAAGAAGGGAATACCGGTTATTCAAGGAGATGCCTGCAAAGAGGAGACCTTAAGGGAAGCCGGGATAACGAAAGCTAAGGGAATAGCAACGGTGTTTGGAGACGATGTTAAGAACGTCTTCGTTGTAATAACGGCTAAGTCCTTGAATCCGAATATATACGTAGTTGCTAGAGCAAATCATGCCGAAACCGTAGATAGGATGTATAAGATTGGAGCAGATCTCGTAATTTCTCCAGAAGTAGAGGGAGGGAGGATGATAGCGAAGGCCTTAGTTAAACCGTTTATCTTAGATATAATCGATAGGATGGTCTTAAGTAAGGACGTAGACGCTATCCAATTCTACATCGCTCCAGACTCTAAACTAAACGGTAAGACCATTAAGGCGGCTGGAATAGAGGAAAAAACGGGAGTTAAAATAGCCGCCGTAACTCATGAGGGAAGGGTTAAAGTTAGGCCTGGACCAAATACGGTCCTTTCAAGGGGAGACGTTCTCTTGTTAATAGGGAAGAAAAGCCAGCTTAAGAAGTTCCAAGAGCTATTTAAGGAGAAGGAGGATTAGCTTATCAATACACTACATTTATATTCCATCCCACTATATTCGTGAAATGTCTTGGCTATTGACGTTAAGCCCGATAGATATTTAGAGCTATCTTACGAGGAGATGAAGGAACTAGGTTATAAGGTCGTTGACGTCATCGTTGAACATCTTAGGAATTTACGTAATAAGCCCGTATCGCGTAAAGTCGATTACCGAGAGCTGAAGAAGTTACTTCACGAACCTACACCGGAAGAGGGGGAGGATTTCAATTTAGTGCTTAATCGATTAAAGGAGGAGGTCTTCGAAAATATCATGTACTTAAAC
>CALBHZ010000088.1 GCA_937892815.1 uncultured archaeon
TTTTTTAATGATACGGCGACCAACGAGATCTACACCGTCTAATTCGTCGGCAGCGTCAGATGTGTATAAGAGACAGACGAGTACTCAGGTCTATCATTTTTAAAAGATGGAGGCCCAAGCCGCTATATTTCTAAGATAAGGGTCTTGGAACCTGGGGTGAATCTAAAGTTTACGTTAAGATATGTAGGCAAGATCGTATTTATGGATGTATTACAGCACGTCCTCGATACCCCAGGCGCGTCCTTTAGGGAATTTTTAAGGATCTGGGACTATTTGGAAAGCAGAGGACAGCTTAACATGAGATCTTTGTATGAATGTATCTTAAGATGGAAATGCAATGAAATGGTGAGAGACGCCTTACTCTCCAGATACTATACTCTAGCTTCCTCCTCTCTATTTACGGACATCGAGCCTAAGGGAACCAGGATAGAAGAGCTGTATGGAGAATCTACTGAAGGAACGGCTTTCATTATTTCATTGGGAAAGACAAGCCCGATTACTAGAAGGATAGTAGTAGAAATAATACTGTCAAAGCTCTTGAGGCTTTTAGAAGAAAGGCTTATACCTCCAACCTTTTTAATAGCCGAGGAAGCTCACCTATACCTGAGAGAGACTTACTGGGAAGACCTCGTTACTAGAATGAGGCACTTCGGTATATTTACTATTTTCGTAACTAATCAACCCGATGCGTTAGGAGCTAGTATTTACAGACAGGCAGACAATATCTTCCTATACAACTTTACTAACGAGAAGGATTTAGATATGATATCTCAAGCGTCAGTTACGGATTCCGAAACTATAAAAAGCATAGTAAAAATGCTTCCACCGCATTACTGCCTAGTCATAGGAAAGGTAGTTTCCGATCTACCTATCGTCGTAAAGGTGTCTGAAGCTCCTTTCGAAACACTGGGTTATACGAAAAGGTTTTTTAAGCCTATTGAGAATAAGGTAGTAGATTCGACAAATAAGTATTGTCGAATATAAATTCGGCAAATGTTATATATACGTTCGACGAACAATTTTTACGATGAACATAGAAGAAGATGAGTTAGCTATAAGGATAGCGGGTGAGCTCGTTTTAAGTTCTAATCCCGGTAGGGAGATGAGGCTGTGGAGAGAGAGGGCGAAGATAAATCAGAGCGCTGTAGCGAGGGAGATGGGCGTTTCCCCCTCTGTATTAAGCGATTACGAAAATGGAAGAAGAAAATCTCCTGGAGTAGGCTTTATTAAAAGATACGTGATGGCCTTGTTGAAGCTCGATAGACAGGGACGGAGGGTACTGAAACAAGTTCCAACTGTTGAAACGGTAGGAGCTATTTTAGCTATAAAGGAGTTTGAAAGAGCGGTAACGGCTAAGACCGTAATCGATATTTTAGATGCCGAAGTTCTCACGGGGCACGATATGCTTGAATGTCCAATATACGGATATACGGTCCTAGATAGCATAAAAACGATATATTCCTTAACTGGTAATGAGTACTACAAGATATTCGGGAGGACGTCTGAAAGAGCTTTAGTGTTCACTAGGGTTGGATTAGGTAGAAGCCCTATGGTTGCCGTAAGGGTTTCTCAGTTAAAGCCTAGATTAGTGGTAATGCACGGTCCAAGAGACGTAGATCCCTTAGCCATAAAGCTAGCTCAAATGGAGGAGGTTATCTTAGCTATATCTAAATTGAGGACTGAAGAGGAAATAATTAAGAACCTATCGGAGATAGGAAAGGCTTAAAACTAAGTACTTTTTGCAAAGATCGAGATGGTATTAGACATTGGAGAGATAATTAGCCTACTCCTCTTAGTAATTTTATCCTCTATATCTCACAAATTAAAAATGACTACCCTAAGCGGTACGCTATCCGGCATAGTACTCGGCCTCGTAATTATCTTATTTGGTAGCTGGAAGTGGTTTATCGTCTTCATTTTGTTCTTCTTAATAGGATCGGCGGCAACTAAATTTAGGCTATCCGAAAAGATAACGAAAGGTGTTATCGAGGAGAAAAGGGGGGCAAGAAATTGGAAAAACGCTGTTTCAAATGCTTTGCCGGCCGCTATAGCCGCTCTCCTATTCCATACACATCCACAAGTCTCCATTTTCTTCTCCTCCTCTATATCATCTGCCTTGGCGGATACCTTAGCGACTGAAATAGGGGTATTAAGTAGAAGGGAACCTAGATTAATTCTAGACTTGAGAAAGAAAGTAGATGTGGGTTATTCTGGCGGCGTTACTTTAGAGGGCTATATAGCTGCCTTCGCAGGGAGCATTATAATATCTTCATCATCTTCAATTTTAGGAATTTCAAATGCAGGATATAAAGGATTTCTAGCTATAACCGTAGCCGGCCTATTAGGATGTACTATAGATAGTTTGGTAGGAGCGACTTTACAAGCTAAGTACAAGTGTAGTGTATGCGGTAAGGTAACAGAATCCCCTAGTCATTGCGGGGAAAGGGCTACGTTAATTGGGGGTTTTAAGTGGTTAGGCAATCACGCCACAAATTTAATAGCTAACTTAATAGCTGGTGCTCTGGGGTTATCGATCTTCTACGGTATCTAATTTTAAGAAAACTTCCTCCTTAGGTACTCTACTAATTCATCAACCTTAACCCTTTCCTGTTCCCAAGTATCTCTATCTCTGACGGTAACGGATTCGTCCTTTAAAGTTTGGTAATCCACCGTAACTGCAAATGGTACGCCTATTTCATCTACTCTTGCATATCTTCTTCCTATCGATCCCGATTCGTCATAAACCGTGTAAAAGCCCGCTTTATCTAGCATAACCTTAATCTCTAGGGCCTTCTCGGGAAGCCCATCTTTAGTTACCAGTGGAAACACAGCGACTTCTAAAGGAGCGATCTCTCTGGGGAGCGATAGCACTACCCTATCTTCCTTAACTCGATATGCGTAAGTAAGGGCCGTTAATATGAGGCGTTCAACTCCAAAACTAGGTTCAACTACATGAGGTACGATTTTTCTCACTATTTCTACGACTTCTTGTTTCTTTATTTCGTAAGTCCCTTCCTTTAGTTCTTCATCATCGAGAAATGCCTTTCCATCCTTTATCTTAATCTTGGAACGATTCTTCAATATTTCCTTCCATTTATCAGGGTATTCTATCTTTACCTTATCTACTATAAGCTCTACTTTTTCGACGACCTTTTTAATAGGCTTATCTAAAGGAATGCTAACCGTCAAATCTTCTCCGCTCTTCGCCATGTGAGATGACAAGTCGTAATCCGTTCTATACGCATGTCCTGCAACTTCAACCCATCCGTAGCCTTCTAGGTAAACTTCATGATCGAAGGTTTGAGCTGAGTAATGAGCTCTTTCTCCTTCCAACTTAGCCTTAAACCTCTGTTTATCATCTGGAACGCCTAGCTTATTGAGAAATATTTTCGAGAGAGCTAAGAAGTAAGCAAGCCATGGATGTTTGACCAACCTTCTCTCAGCTGCTTCCCTGGCCGTCACTACAACAGGTTCCTTAACCCCTTTCGCTACAAGCTCCTCCGTCAATAAAGGTAGCTTCACATCTTTAACTCTATCTAAGTAGGGACAACCTTCCTCTGGATTCATAAACAACTCTACTTCCATCATGTTGAATTCTCTAAGCCTAACCATTGCTTGCCTAGGAGATATCTCGTTTCTAAAGCCCTTTCCTATTTGAGCTATTCCCAACGGGAGTTTTCCCCTCGATATCTCGTAAAGCCTTTTAAATTCAACGAACATGCCCTGGGCCGTTTCTGGCCTTAAAAATCCTCTATTTTCAGTATAAGGACCTATTTTAGTTTCAAACATAGTTAAAAACGGTCTAACGTTCCATCTCATAGATTTACATTCAGGACATTTCACCTTTTCATTTAACATTTCCTTAATTTCATCTAATGGAGTAGATTCAGGTACGTCGATGCCGGCCTCCTTAAGCAAATGATCTGCCCTATACTTCCTTTTACATTGTAAACACTCAGCCATAGGATCCTTAAAGCTCGCTACGTGACCGGAGGCTTCAAAGACTACATACGGAGCTATAACGGGGGACTCTATTTCTATAAATCCATTTTCCTTAACGAATATCTTCCTCCACAGCTCAACTATCTTATCTCTAATCCTAACTCCCAAAGGACCTAAAACGTAAAATCCCCCCACTCCACCATATATTTCGTAAGCTTGCCAAAAGAACCCTCTCCTTTTCGCTAAAAGCACTATCTTTTCCTGTAGGTTCACGTTTCATTTCCTTATCAAGAAGCATTCTTAAACCTTTACCTTCCATAGCTTCTAAATAATTTGACGGATAACGTAAAAGACGCCTAGATCTTTTTATATATGCCTAACTCTCTCCTCTTGGTTAGATTGCATAGCGTAGATTGGTATCTCGATTTCGTCGATAAATCGTATAAACCGTCCGAGGAGGAGCTTATCGTTCTGTATAGAATTGAGCCAGCTTTGGAGTTTACCGTTGAGGAAGCGGCTGGAAGGGTCGCGAGCGAAAGTAGCGTGGGAACTTGGACTACATTGACTACGATAACGGAAAACGTCAAAAGGCTAATGGCAAAGGCCTATCAATTTAAGGGGAAATACGTTAAGATTGCGTATAAACCCGATTTATTCGAACCTGGGAATATCCCTCAAATCCTAAGCTCGATTGCCGGCAACGTGTTCGGAATGAAAGCCGTTCAGTACTTAAGACTAATAGATGTAAAGTGGCCTAAGTCCATCATATCCCACTTTAAAGGTCCTCAGTTCGGTATAGATGGAATTAAGGAGATGTTGAAAATAGAAGATAGACCGATCCTCGCTACCGTTCCTAAACCTAAACTAGGCCTTACAAGCGAGGAACATGCTAGGGTAGGATACGAAGTTTGGTTAGGAGGAATAGATCTCTTAAAGGACGACGAAAATTTGACCGACTTATCCTTTAATAAGTTTGAAGAGCGGTTAAGGCTCGTATTCAAG
>CALBHZ010000089.1 GCA_937892815.1 uncultured archaeon
GCGTCAGATGTGTATAAGAGACAGCCTTTACGGAGTTAGGGAATAGGTTCGCTTTAGAAGGTAGGAGAGAGGAGTGGTTTAAGCCGTGGTTTGAAAAATGGTGTGAAGAGAGGGAAATCGTTCCGGTGTCCGTAGATGCTCCTGAGTTACCTAGGATAATACTGAAGGCGAACGATATCGTGTATTTGAGGATGCATGGTAGAGAATACTGGTACGTTCACTACTATACGGATGAAGAGTTAGAGGAAGTAGTTAACAAAGTGATTGAGAAGAAAGCTAGTAAGGTATACGTGTTCTTCAATAACGATCACGATATGCTCGAAAACGCTAGGAGGATGCTGGAAAGGCTTACATCGCGAACGCTATAGGAAAGCTTTAATTAACCTACAGCGATTTAGCGAAATAAGGAAAGAATTGAGGAAAGGTATATCTCCGATTATAACTACCATGTTACTGATAGTTATAGCTATAGTGGGAGCCTCGCTTGTATACTCTTTTGCAGCGGGCTATATAACTCAGCTAATGGTCCAAGGAGGGGAGATGGATAACATAAAAATAGATATGGCCTACCTAGGGGAGAAACCGGAGTTAGACAAGATATGGGTAGTAGTTAGGAACTCCGATCTAGACAGGGTATTTCTCGTTAATACCGTATATATCCTTGATAGTGAGGGTGTCGAGCTAATTGCAACGGTAACCAACTTAAATTGTGAGCCGCCTAACGCCCTCTCTAACGGTCTCGAACCTGGTCAAGTTGTTAAGCTATACAAGCAAGGGAGTAATTTATACGATTTAACCGTTGGAAAATGGTATACGTTAAAGGTAGTAACAACTGGTGGTGGGCAAGCCATCTATAAGGTAATATGTAGCGAGACTACTTAAGGGTAGAAAGCAAAAATATTGCCGTAATCCGTAATAACCTTTATGTAATTCGCATATGCGGGTAGAACTACGGTATACGTTTCTCCAGGTTGTAAAGCGAGAGGAGGAGAGAAATCTTGATATGAAGCACGATTTTCTCCTATGTACCAAATCCTTACGATCCTTGATGTAAATGGACTTTCATTTTTGATGGTAAGTAACCTCGTCCCCTCTTCCTTAATCCAGATAGCCTCGATAACCACTTCATCTACAACTATATTGCCTCCTCCCGCTCCTACAGGCTTAATCTGCAACCGTACTTTATTATCTGACGATATGTAATTTTCTATCGATGGTATCCGTATTCTATACTCCGTGTATGGCTCCAAAGTCGTGGTATTGACGTAGTCCCAATCGTTCTTAGTGTAATTATAAATACCAACGGTTACTTCCCTACTTAGAGATGGGTGTGAATTCCCCAACGTTATAAATCCAATCATGTCCCTCAACGTTCCGTTCCAAGTTACGTTATCTATTGTAACATCTATTAAAGGGGAGGCTGGCATCGTATCGCCATCCCGTTCCATTAGTTTAGGATCAGCAGGTTTGAAAATAGTACAGTTCACCTCTCTTACGTAAGAATAGTTTGCTATTAAGATCAATCTATCTATGAGAAGATGATGATAGAGCGGATAAATATGCTCAAAAATTGATGAACATCTTGGCGAATTCTGTAAAAGGATTGAAATGCTCTCGTGGAGGAGATTATCGCATTGGCATTCATGCTATGACGACCCATATCGGTTTTGGCATTTTTACCGGGGCTCTACCGTCTGGGAGGAAAAAAGGAGAACCATTGAATAGAGACATTGCCCCCGGGCATACCGGCG
>CALBHZ010000090.1 GCA_937892815.1 uncultured archaeon
ACGAAAGAAAGACGGTTAAGCCTATAACAACCTCTCCTATCTTCAGGGAGAACAAGCCTTTGATTAAGTACGAGGATGGAGAAGATAGGCCTTTGGTTCTATTTTCGAATACATCCTATCACTTTGAAACCACGTTAATAGGGGATCTAACATTTAAGCTAACCGATATACTAACTAACCTAATCGATAGGGAGGTAGAGGTATATAACACTAAAATACGCATAGTGGACGTTCAGGTTGAAGTTAAATCGTTTGATCAGCTATCGTTTACAAGCTCAAGCTATATCAAGTTCGACTTCATAACCCCCGTTCTGCTCACCCTTCCCCTATCTAAGGAGAAGTACGGATATGTTAGACATTTCCTCTTCCCCCATCCTTACTTAATGTTCTACAGCTTAATAATGCACTGGAATAAGTTCGCTCCGAGAGAAAACCTCATTTTAGCTCCATCTAAGCTCGCGAGGTACGGTTACTACACCTTGCTCGAGGCCGATTACGATATACAGCCTAAAACCGTAATTTACGATTCGAGTAGGAAGCCTAGAGGGTTCGTAGGATGGGCTATATTTGAAAGGAAAACGAAGAAACGTAAGTACGATCTACTCATATCTAAACTACTAGATTACGCAAACTACGTAGGAATAGGAAGATCTAGGACTATAGGCTTTGGAAAGGTGATCATAAAACCGGCCTAACTTCACTACGTTTAGGGCTATAAAATATTGAGTGTCGAAGGGATGTAAGGTAAAGTTTTAAACTAGTATACGCTAATTCTTCATGAATTTGGCTATTTTAAAGGAAGTCAGAGTACGGAGGAGGGAGACCGATTTAGACAAGGTCGCGTTTAAGTTCGCCGAAGCCTTAGAGAAGTACGGAATAAGGTATGCGGTAGTCGCGGGATACGTAGCTGTAGCTTTAGGGAGGCCTAGGACTACCGAAGACATAGACTTCATCGTAAAGGTCGAAGACCCTAAAATCATCTTAAGTAGCGCGGAAGATGCGGGCTTTAAGCTATTAACGAAGATCGAAAATTTAGAAAGGGATTTCCAGAATACGAGCATTAGATTCTACCTACCCCCTTATTACCTTCCTAACGTAGAGGTTAAGAGAGCTAAAAATAGACATCACTTTTACGCGATCGAGAATAGGATAAGGTTTTACATAGGGAAATCTTCGATCTATATAGGGCCTTTGGAACATCAGATAGCTTACAAGTTGTACTTGGGAACGAACAAAGACTTAGAGGATGCGTACTTTATATGGAGGTTACTTAGGGACAAGCTATCGATGGACGAAATTAAGAAGTGGGCTGAAGAAGTGGGAGCTGAAGGAAGGCTATGGATACTAAAAAGGTAGATCCAGATATAGAGAGGGATAAGAAGGATACCTTGTTGTCGAATTTAGAAGCTATAGAGCTATACGTAGAGTTAATTGAGGGAAACGAAAAGGAATACTACGAACATTATGAGAAGTTTATAAATTCCTTTTACGCTTACATCAATAATAATAGGAAATTTATCGATGCCTACTTAAGGAAGGTGAGAAAAGGGCGTTTTTCATTTTAAAATCTCAAGCTTTTCAAATATCGGGGAAAATTTAAAAAGAGGCGTTTAATAGAAGGAATACCTAGGATGATCAAGGAGTTCGCTTTAATGGGCGTATTAACGGCTTTACTGCTAGCCATAGGGTATGTCGTAGGCTTGATCTTCGGCCATCCCGAGGAAATTACGTTTATAGCCTTAATATTCGCCGCTTTCATGAACGTAATGTCTTACTTATACAGTGATAGGATCGTGTTAACTATTACAGGAGCGAAGGTCGTATCTGAAAGAGAAGCTCCCGAGCTTCATTCGATCGTAGAAAAAGTCGCGCTAAGAGCGGGAATACCGAAGCCTAGGGTAGCTATAGTGAACTCCCTCGTTCCAAACGCCTTCGCAACAGGCAGAAACGCTAAGAACGCAATCGTCGCCGTCACTAAAGGCCTAATTAACCACCTATCTAGGGACGAATTGGAGGCCGTTATAGGACATGAAATATCGCACATTAAGCATAGAGATATCCTAATCTCGAGCATGGCCGCTACGATAGCTGGAGCTATAGCATATATAGCTATGATGGGGAGGTTTAGCATATTCTTCGCAGATGAGGATAGAGGAGCGGCTCCTCTCCTAGCCTTAATAGCCGGAATTCTAGCTCCTATTGCCGCTACGATAATCCAGTTCGCTATTAGTAGGGAGAGAGAATACAAAGCAGACGAAGGAAGCGCTAAGATTACCCTAAAGCCCTTAGCATTAGCTTCCGCTTTAGAGAAGATCGAGAGGGTGGTGAGGAGAGGTTACTCAATAAAGGCAAACCCAGCCACTAGCTCCCTATGGATCGTAAATCCGTTTAGAGGAGATGAACTTCTAGAGCTATTCTCGACTCATCCTCCAACTTGGAAGAGGATAGAGAGGTTAAAGAAGCTGAGCTTAGGGCTAAATCCATAAACCGAGCGTCCCGACGTCTTGAATAAAACGCTTTTTATCGAGCTTAAATGTCAAATACACTACACGATGTGTACTCTTTACTTACCTTCCTTTTAAGAGATATGGAGAAGGTTAAAAAGAGCTCTAATCTTCTCTCTTGATATGAGAGCCCTAATAGTAATAGATATGTTGAAGGGCTTCATAGGAGATAAAGAGAGGAAAATCGTCGATAACGTAAAGAGCTTAATTGATGTGTGTAAGCGAAAGGGCATCCCCGTTATTTACGCATGTGATTCACACGTACCTGGAGATAGGGAGTTTAAGCTATGGGGAGAACATGCTCTGAGAGGAACCGAAGATGCAGAGGTAATAGATGAGCTTAAGCCTACCAATAGAGATTACGTAGTTTATAAAAGGAGGTATTCGGGCTTTTTTGGAACCGACTTAGATCTCCTCTTGAAGGAGCTTGAAGTTAAAGAGGTAATTTTATGCGGGATATATACTGAATACTGCGTGAAACATACAGCTGCCGACGCCTTCTTCAATGGATATGACGTGACTATCGTAAGGGATTGTGTATTAAGCTATGAGGACAAAATGCAGGAGTTAATGCTAGATTATATGGCTAAGGCATATGGAGCTAAGATCGTAAGCCTAGAACAGCTAAGCTCGTAACAAGTCGTTTAAAGATCAGGTAGGGACAATGTCCTTCATCCCTTAGTCAATCCCCAGTTATATCATCATCTCTCCCTTTTTATTAATAGAGAATTATTTTATTAATTTTATTCGAAACGAGAAGTCAGCAGTGGTCGGCCCGGCCATCGATTAGCCTGAAGAAAAGATTCATCACCCTTCATACCCATTTACCTTTTCGATATATAAAAGCTACTTGATAAATGAGAAGTTAATAGTAATCCCCGAGAAGCCACGGATTTCCAATGTGTACGTTAACTAATCCGGCTTTTTTAGCTGCTTTTAAACACTCTTCCATATGTCTTTTGCTGGTAGGAGGAAGATCGTCCATTAAATAATCGGGATGAAAAGCTAACAAGCTATATGGTATATCAGGATCTATATCGGCTAAAAAGGAAGCTATCTTCTCAATTTCCTCTTCGTCCACATATCCCGGAACTACTAAAGTGCTCGCTACTAACAGTGGAGGCTCCTCCCTTTCCTCCATCCTCCTTCCAACTATCTTTATGTTTTCGTATAAAGCTCTATTCTCACAACCAGTTAAGGCTTTGTAGATTGAAGGGGTCCAGGCCTTAATATCTGTCTCTTATACACATCTCCGAGCCCACGAGACCTCTCTACATCTCGTATGCCGTCTTCTGCTTGAA
>CALBHZ010000091.1 GCA_937892815.1 uncultured archaeon
ATCTTCTCATAGATATTAAGAGAAGAAAGCCCAGCTTTATCCCTCTTCCGAACGCGTACATTAACGGGATATCGGATTACTTTAAAGGTAGGATAAGTAAGGTATGCGATGCTATATCGTTGTACTTCTCCATCTCTCCTAACGGAGAGGTACTGGCCTGTGGAGCTAGAAATGATATAGTTCTAGGAAATTTGTTCGAGAAGGGACTTAAGGATATCTTAAGCGATCCTCCTAGAGAGGCCGTTGTAAAGGTATCGAAATGTAAAGGGTGTTGGCTCGATTGTACGGTAGGGGTCTCTCTATCGATTAGAAGACCGATCGAGATGGTTAAGTCCTACATCGGCCTCTCCTAAAAGGCGTTCTCATTTACTAAATCCCTCTTTATCAATGACTACCGAATTTAGAAAAGCGCGTCCATAGAAGCTGCTTTTATTCATATCTAACGTTCTCTAAATCTTTTCAAGGCCTCAACTAACGTTATTATCAACCTTAATTAAGCTGGTCCGAGATCTCCAGTATCTTCTCCTTAACTTCCAAGGTTATATCACTTAGTTTATCCTCTAGTTCCTTAGTTAGCTCCATCGATGGCGTATATGGATCCCTCACCTCTACAGCGATAACGTATACCTTAGGAACGTCGAGCTTTAAGCTCTTCATTAGCTCAATAGCTTCAGGTAAGCCCGCATAATGAGGAGAGAAGCCCTTACAGACTTTAAAATCCTCTACCTTTAACTTCAATACGCTTCCCGTAGGGTATTTGTTGGTTACAACGCTATCAACTACGATAACTAGCCTCCTTCCCTCTAAGTAATCTATTAAGCCTAATCCGCTCCTCTCTAAAATCTCTACATCGAAGCCTTTTCCGATAAGTTCGTTTCTTAACCTATGTCCGAGTTCCAATCCTATCCTATCGTCCTTCATAATGGAGTTGCCTAAGAAGATAACGAGAGGTTTGTCGGACATCTCCCTGCTTAATTAAGTGGAAAGTTATAAATTTATAAAAGCTAATATAATGCATACTAACCGATTACCGTAGGTGAGGGCTTTGTCGAGCGAGGAGGAGATTAAGAGGAGGATGTTAGAACGATGGTTAGCTCAACAAGCCGCTCAACAACAGGCCGCCGAACAGCTCCGCAAGCTACAGGAAGCTGCCGAGCTTGAGAGGGTTAAGCAAACTATCTTGAGAAGGATTTTAACTCAAGACGTTAGAGAAAGGATAAGCAATATACGTCTCGCAGATCCCGATTTCGCAGAGCAAATTGAGAACTACATCCTTATGTTATTCCAAGCTGGAAGGATTAAGAAGGTAGATTTCGAGACGTTTAAACAGATCGTAACCGCTTTAAAATCTAAAGGACCTTAAATAAAAAGAGGAGTTAATAGTTCTTTACTACCTGTAATAAGTTGCCCTTGTTATCGTAGATGTACAAAGCGAGCGGTATACTTCCAGGTACGCTGTGAGTCGCGCATGCGTGGCATGGATCGTAAGCCCTAAACGCCATCTCAACCATATTTAGTAAGCCGTCGCTTACCTTGCCCCTCCTTATGAACCTCCTAGCCGCTCTATCTACGGATAGGGCCATCCTAGCTGCGTTGTGCTGGGTAGCTACCATTAAGTTGGCCTTCTTTATCACCCCTCTTTCATCGGTTTCGTAATGGTGAATTAATACGCCTCTTGGAGCTTCTATTACCCCAATTCCTACATCCGGAGTTGCGGTAGGTACATTACGTACGTTTGGATCCGTAAGCTCGGGATCTTCCGCTAATTCCTTCATTCTTTCAGCTGCGTAAACCATTTCAATCGCTCTAGCCCAGTGGTAAGCTAAGGTATTGTGAACGGGCTTCCCTCCGAAGAATTCGTACATTTCCTCGTACTTCTCTTGTGCTAGAGGCGTAGCCATGCCATCCGCTGCGTTAAGCCTAGCTAATGAATTAACGGCAAATATTCCGCTATCTTCTCCTCCAACGAGACCTTTCCATCCTATCTCCCTTAGATATGAGAACCTAACGTACGTCCAAGGCTCTACGTGTTCTGCTATGTGCTTAACGTAGTCGTGAACGTCGAACTTAGCGTACTCCTTTCCCTTTGGAGATACCACTCTAAGCTTTCCATCGTAGAAGTTAACGTAGTTCTTATCGTCTACTAGCCCCATGTAGTAAGTTTCGTCGATGTACCCTTCGTCTTTAATTAGCTTAACTACCTCCTTGTTGCTCAGTACGAGATCCTTCAATACCTTAATGGTGAACAACGTGAAATCTACGGCCTCTTTAGCTACCTCCTTTATCTTCTTCGCGTCTTCCTCCTTAACCGGTCTAGATACCCCTCCAGGTACTCCTAGAACGGGGTGTATCGGCTTTCCTCCTAGTATCTGCATAATTTCCCTCAGCTTCTTCCTCATCTTAATTACCTTTAACCCCGCCTCAAGCCCGACTTTCTTTATAACTCCGAATATGTTCCTGTCCTCCTTAGGAGCTTTCGGTCCTACGATTAAATCCGGACCTCCCAAGATGTACAGGTGGAGAGCGTGATCCTCAAGCATGAACGCGTTGTAGTACAGCTCTCTGATCTTCTTGGCGGCTGGAGGAGGTTCTACCTTATATAGATCGTCTAGGGTCTTAGTAGAGCACATATGGTGAGCCGTTGGACATACACCACATATCCTAGACGTTATTTGAGGCATGTCCTCAGCGGCTCTCCCCTCCGCGAACTTCTCAAACCCTCTAAACTCGGGTATTTGGAAATACGCTTTTTGACAGTTTCCCTTATCATCTAGAACGATTACTATCTTCCCGTGACCTTCGAGCCTCGTTATTGGATCTATAACTACCTCCTTAACCATAATCCTCACCTCTTGAATACCTTACCTCCGAGCTTAGAAGAGGGTAGCGTGTAACGGTACAACCTGCCTACTAGATCCGCTATCTTCTCCTTTACTTGCCTCTCTACCTCCTTTTCATCTTCTACATCTAGGATACTGGCCAAAAAGGACAGCGCTTTTGCTCCGTAATCGCTTACGTTATCCAGCATTCCAAAACATCCTGTACAGGGCATGTTTGCCTTGATGCACAGAGCTCCACATCCTCCTCTAGTTACGGGGCCTAAGCAAGGCAATCCTTGAGCTAGCAAGCATTTCTCCGGGTCTGGGGTAAATTCGGTGATCCTCTTAAACTCCTTAATTAATAGCTTATCCGGCTTAGTTTCGTTTAGCGGACATTCATCACATAGAGCTTTAGAGGACGCTCCTATTACGGAACCTTTCGGAGGGAGGTTTCCAGATAGGAGGGCTTGAATGGCGTTCCATGTAACGTCTGGAGTCGGCGGACATCCCGGTACGTAGTAATCGACCTCAATTACCCTATCTAGAGGTAATAGCCTAGGTAAGACTTCCGGGACTTCGACCTCAATGCCTAGCTCTTCGTCCTTATAAGTTCTAGGCAGTACCTTCTCCTCATTTACCACCGTAGGCACTTCGAAGTAAGCTCTACTCAATAGCTCCTCCCTCTTGTACAGGTTAGCCAGGCCAGGTATTCCTCCCCAAGCTGAACAAGCACCGTAAGCTATAACGTATTGGGATTTTTGCCTCAATAACTTAACGACCTTCTCGTGCTCAGTTAGCCTTATACCTCCATTGATTAAGCTAGCGGTTATCGATTTGTCGGGCAACTTCTCCACATCTTCAATTTTAAAATCTACAGCGACGGGCCAGAAGACTATGTCCACCGCGTTCACTAGATCTAACACCTTTTCGGCCAGATCCAACACGGCTTCTTCGCATCCTCCGCAGGACGCGCACCAATATAGAGCTATTTTAGGCTTCTCGCTCATTCTTTCACCTCCAACCTAGGTTTTAAAGGACCTAAAGCTTTTACTTGTTCTACCATTTCATTAGCCACCTGTACCCATTTGGTGGCTTCAGCTGCAGAGATCCATTCTAACCTAAACCTCTCTTTTTCAATTCCCATTTCCTCTAACATTTTCTTCAACATCGTCATCCTCCTCAAGGTCTTCATATTACCGTTAACGTAGTGGCAATCTCCAGGATGACAGCCGGCTACTATAACTCCGTCAGCTCCCTGTTTAAAGGCCTCTAATACGAACTGAGGATCTACCCTACCTGAGCACATGACCTTAATTACCCTGAAGTTCGCCGGGTACTTCATCCTACTAGTTCCAGCTAAATCTAAAGCGGCGTAAGTACACCAGTTACATGCGAATACCACTATCTTAGGCTTAAACTCCGCCACCTTCACTCACCTCTAAATGTAGCTACTACCTGAGCCATAACTTGGTTGTCCTTGAAACCGGATTGTTGCATAGCTCCGGATGGACACGCAGCTGCGCATGTTCCGCATCCTTTACATAACATGCTATTAACCTTCGAGATACGCTTCCCATCTTCCTTTACTTCTATAGTTATTGCTTCATACGGGCATAGGGCGGCACATATCCCACATCCAGAACACATATCCTCATTCACTCTTGCTATTAACGGCTCTACTTCTATCTCCTCCTTCGTAACTATAGTAGCGGCTTTTGCAGCTGCTGCGCTTCCTGATGCTATACTCTCGATTATGTTCTTAGGGCCTGTAGCTACCCCAGCTAGGAAGATACCGTCCGTTAAGGCCTCTACAGGCCTTAGCTTTAAGTGAGCCTCCTTGAGGAAGCCATCGGCTCCACAACCGATCTTTAACATAATCCTTATCTTTTCGGTGTCTGTAGCCGGAACCATGCCATTTGCGAGGACTACGGCGTCTACAGGTATCGCTATCCTTTCTTGAATAGTTGTATCAAAGGCCTCCACTTCAACGAACTTATCTCTAGGTTTAACGCTTGGAGCTTCATCAAACCTTATGAACTTGACTTCGTTCTCTATAGCTTTCCAGTACAGATCTTCCTCCTTTCCGTAGGTCCTCATATCCTTGTAGAAGACGTAAACATCGATATCCGGATATTT
This sequence comes from uncultured archaeon, assembly GCA_937892815.1. Classification (GTDB taxonomy): domain Archaea; phylum Thermoproteota; class Nitrososphaeria; order Conexivisphaerales; family CALBHZ01; genus CALBHZ01. The sequence continues at coordinate 4,956 of CALBHZ010000091.1, forward strand.
CTCCTTAATCTTCAAGATGGTCTTTAAACTAGCAGAACAGCACATTCTAGAGCAGTATGGCTTTGCATTTGGGGTAGTACTTAACGAACCTACACACAGTATAAAGGCCAAGCTCTTAGGTCTAATACCTCCTATCAGTAGCTCTCCTTTAGTTGGACCCTCCTCACTCAATATATCCATAAGCTGGAAGAGGGTAACGACCTTATCGGTCGTCTTGTAACCATATTCTCCAATTGCTGGTTCGTATGGATCGTATCCTATAGCCACGATAATAGCGCCTACGTTTAATTCTATTTTCTCCTCCTTCCCTTCCCCTAACCTCCTCGTTACAGTAACCCTGAAATCCCCTATTGAACCATCCACCTTTTCTACCTCAGAATTGAGGAAGATATGAGCTTTAGGATTGGCCTTGATTTTCTCCACTAAGCTATTTACTACGTCTTTGCCCGTTAAAGTAGTGTAAGCGAGTTCTCCGAGTTTAACAGCGTTCCCTCCTAAAACACTCCTCTTCTCTACTAAGTATACATCAAAGCCTCTCTCTACCAAATCCAACGTAGCTCTAAGGCCTGCCACCCCTCCTCCTATCACTAGTACAGCAGGTCTTACAGCGGACTTTATCTTTTCTAAGGGCTCTAGAAGCCTAGCTTTAGCTACGGCCATCCTAACGAGCTCCTTAGCCTTTTCGGTAGCCGCTTCCTTATCGTCCGGATGTACCCACGAACAGTGTTCTCTTATATTCGCCATTTCAAATAGGTAGGGGTTCAACCCAGCGTCACCCAAAACCCCCCTGAACGTAGGCTCGTGCATAGCCGGTGAACATGCCGCAACAACTACCCTGTTCAGCTTATGCTCCTTGATATCCTCCTTTATCATCGCTTGTCCAGGAGCGGAACACATGAACACGTAGTCCTTAGCTACGACTACGTTTGGCAAGGTTTTTGCGTATTCGACCACCTCCTTTACGTTTACTACTCCCGCTATGTTAAGTCCACAATGGCAGACGTATACGCCTATCCTAATTTCTTCAGACATTCTCATCACCCACTAATTGCGTAAATAGCGGCCCTCATGGCCGCCGCTCCAGCTTGAATTACCGAATCGGGTATATCCTTAGGGCTTTGCAACACCCCTATAACGAATATTCCAGGCTTGGAAGCCCTAACAGGCTCGATGTACATCTCCGGTACGTCTGCGAACCCGTAGTTATCGGGCTGGATTAGGCCTGACTTAACTAAGCTTTCAGGCAAGATAGGCCTTAACGCCACAGCTAAGACTACCATGTCGAACTCCTCTTTCGTGAATCTAGAGGTTTCCGTATCTTCATAGTAAACGATAAGGTTCCTAGTCTTAGGGTCTTCCTCTATCTTAGCCGGTCTAGCTCTAACGAACCTTACGCCGAATTCCTGCTTAGCTCTCTCAAAGAACTCTTGGTATCCCTTTCCGAAAGCTCTAACGTCCATGAAGAAGATCGTGCATTCTACGTCTGGTAGGTGCTCTTTCGCTAATATAGCTTCCTTAGTGGAGGCCATGCAACAGATAGCTGAGCAGTACTTATTCGTTAGTTCATCCCTCGAACATACGCATTGGATAAAGGCTATCTTCTTAGGATGTCTGCCATCGGATCTCCTAACTATCTCCCCTTTAGTTGGTCCAGTTGAAGATAGGAGCCTTTCGAACTCTAAATTGGTATAGACGTTTGGGTATTTGCCGTAGCCGTATTCCCCCCTCTTCCTAGCGTCATCTAAGCTGAAACCGGTAGCTACTATTATAGCGGCTACGTTTAATTCAATTTCTTCAGGTTTTTGGTTGAAGTTTATCGCCTTTGGAGGACAGAACCTCTCACATACCCTACATACCCCTTTCGTAAAGTACAGACAGTGCTCGGGATCTATGGTAGCCTTGAGAGGAACGGCTTGAGGGAAGGGTATGTATATCGCCTTTCTCATATCCATCCCTAAATTGAATTCATTAGGTACCTTGACCGGACATTTCATTACGCACTGTCCACATCCCGTACACTTATCTACGTCTACGTACCTAGGCTTCTTCAGTATTTTTACCTTAAAGTTTCCCGGTTCTCCAACTACTTCTTTTACTTCTGCGTAGGTTAGCAACTCTATGTTCTCATGCCTATCTACCGCTACCATTTTAGGAGTAAGTATACATGAGGAGCAATCGAGGGTTGGAAACGTCTTATCTAGTTGAGCCATCCTACCTCCTATGCTAGGGCTCTTCTCCACTAAGTAGACCTTTACCCCTTGATCCGCTAAATCGAGGGCGGCCTGAATTCCCGCTATCCCTCCTCCCACAACAACTACCGGCTTCATCTAAACCACTTCACCTCTCTCATGTTTTATACCTTAATTGTTTGATCTCATTCAACCTATTGAAGTAAAGGGCAAATGGCCTATAGGCCAGGTGCGACCATTTTGCAAATGGGACTTCTAAAACCAATAGCGGAACGACGAACATTAAGTGAACGGTAAACGTTACGTATGTGGGCAATGGAAGACCGCTATATTTGAATATATCAGTTAGTAATCCGGTAATAGAGGTTAACCAGAGGAGAGTTATAAAGACCCAATCGGTTGGATGAGAATATTCCCATATGATTGTGCTCTTCTTAATCCTTCCATATATAGCTAAGGAGCTACCTAAGATTAATGCAACGAACGCGGAGATACCTACGATACTAGATGCGACTTCATTTAAGTGCAACGTAGGAGAGATCAGGGGTAATAACATATGCCGCAATATGTGATGGACGAATATCACCGCATACCCATAAAATAATAACAGATGTATCGTATAGTAGTACTTGCCATCTCTACATCTAGCCATTAATCTCTGGGTGAGGAAGTGGTATGGAATAATCTTAATGAACTCGGCGATGTACGTGCTAACCGGTAATTTCCCAGATGAACTCGATTGCGACGTCGTGAACTTGTACATTCTGTAGATGTTAATTAAGAGTATCAATGAAAGAACGCCGAAGACGATTATATTTGCAATCGCTACCGTTGGTTGAGCGAAGGCTGAGAGATCGACCCTTTCAGTTATAACGGGCCCTTTAAAGAGATAGACGATTAAGGCCGTTAGTATTGAGAGGATCGCTATGCTCATTAATTCAAAGGTTTTAGATAAGTAGAAACGTTTTGAAAAGCCCGTCCAATCATACTTAATTATCGAATAACGTCTCAATGCTGCCAAGATCTCCGTAGGTTTAGCATCTTTTGGACACATTTCCGAACACTCACCACACGCATAACATAACCATGGAGCGGGGTCAGCTGCTATCTTTTCCTCTAACCCTAATTGAGCGTACTTTACGGCCTTCCTAAAACTCGCAGTTACTTCTTCTGAGAGCGGACACGCTGCTGTGCACGTTCCACATTGATAACATTTGTAGAGGTTCCTCGCACCTAAGGATTTTAATATAGAACTAACTTCGCCCTTCAGAAGTAAAGCAACAGTTCGGCTCATGTGAGAAGAAGTTTTTTAGACAATTCTTATAAAATTTACACTCATAAAGTAATGATTATAAGTAATGTATAATAGTTTAATAATGTAATGTAGTACAATAATATTGTAACGACGAGTGATGTGAGAGATCCGAAGCTTATAAAAAGTAGGAAATAGTTAGGAGAGCTCGACGTCTAGAAGTAAATTTTTATAGCTTAACGTTATTGGACGAACTTTTTAATACCAGATATACTAATATATAGTCTTAAGAGAGATGGATGGAGTTAAGGTAATATATTCAGGGCTATGCCCTATATGTGGTAGGGATTTAGATATCTATGAGATCACTAGGGGGGTTTGTCGTCATAAGAACCTTCCATTGTATTGGACTCCTGAAGATAAAAAGGTTGATAAGTTTCTTGAGTTCTTTAAGAAAGCTATCGGCGAGCCTAGAGCAATTCAGAAATTTTGGGCTAGAAGGATTTTAAGAGGAGAGAGCTTTGCCGCGGTCGCTCCTACTGGAATAGGTAAAACGTCCTTTGGAACCGCTATGGCTCTCTTCTTAGCAGGATGGAGAAAGAAGAGCTACATTATCCTTCCAACTACCCTTTTGGTTAACCAAGTAGTAGGGTATCTGAGAAAGTATGCAGAAGCGTTAGGAATTAGGTTAAATGTAAATGAAGAAGGAGAGGGCGTTACGGTTATCTATTATCACTCTGATTTAAAGAAAAACGAAAGAGAGAAGTTCGTACAGCTTTTAAACGAGAGGAAATTCGATATTTTAGTTACAACTTCTCAATTCCTTCCTAAATCCTTCCCGTTATTGAAGGGGCTAACCCTGTCTCTTATACACATCTGACGCTGCCGACGAATTAGACGGTGTAGATCTCGGTGG
>CALBHZ010000092.1 GCA_937892815.1 uncultured archaeon
GTGTACTTCCCACTTAAAGTTTTTGCTTAAAGGATAGAGTCGTTAGCTTTCATTAATTCTCACATAATAGCTATTCCTCATTATTAAATGAAGCTGATGGAAGTTCTTAAAAAGGGCTTAAAAGGGTAATTCTCTTCTTCGACCTCTTCATAGTACAAACTCTTTTAGCTCTAACGGGCCTGCGGCTTCGAATTAAACGAGATGACCGAAATAAACAGATTGAGAATGGGAAAAGAGGTTAAGCGTAGGCGAACCGTACAAGTATTTGAAATATTTGAAATCTAGAAAGGCTATACTCAAGCACGGAAATCGCGCGAAAATTAGACTTTATCGCTGGACATTACGTTTACGTATTTCTTGCTTACATTATATAGTCTCTTATCGTCCGTTACCAGTACGAGCTTTTCGTTGATAGCCGCTTGAAGGTATGCCGCATCGTAGTACGTTAAGCCCTCTTTTACTGCAAGATTTAAGACATCTACAGCGCTTCCTTCATCTACTTTCTTCATTCTATTGAAAACCTCCATTAATGCATTTAATAGCAGCTCAGCTTTCTCGAGATCTAAAGTCTTATGAAGGTATACTTGTTTCCATATGGCGTTTCCCAACTCGTAAAACGCTAAATTTATCGTACATCCTTTTAACAATTGATCAACTTTCTTCCTGCCACAGAGGTTTATTATAGCTGAGGAATCGAAAAGCCTACCTTTCATCTCTACTCTCCCTTATAGCCTTCACCCAGTTTTCCTTTCCGACTTCTAGAATTATTTCGCTTACTTCCTCAATCCTTTTATGAAGCTCCTCTATCGTTCTCCTCTCGACCTCCTTCTCAAGAGCTTCCTTTATAACTTTAGATGGTTTTATCCCTAGCTCCTTAAGCTTCATCCAAAGCTTTTCATCGATTTTAGCGGAGACGGTTACATACTTCAAGCAAATCACCTAAGCAACTTACCTTTATGTAGTATAAAAATATTACTACAAAATAGTAGTAATATATTGGTAAGCATCAATTAAAGTGTATAGCGATTCTTCATCTAAGATGAAGAAAGATAGAACATCGATGTAAGCTAAAGATAACGAATAGTTTTATTAAGAAAGTCAAGGGACTTCGAACGAACTAATTGACGTTAATGAAGAACAACGGGAAAGAGTTTCGATAATGTTTAAATAGGTTCTATTAGGTTCTATTAGGTATTATGAGCAAAGAATATATACCGATTAGATTGCCGAAAGAAGAAGCTAAACTTCTAGAGGAAGAGGCTCGTAGGGAGAACCTCAAGAAGTCGGTTTTAGCTAGGAAGCTCATCATAGAATCTCTACGTGCTAGGAGGATAGAACGTGCAATTGATGAGTACGTTAAGGGAAGGTGTTCATTAAGCTACGCCGCTAATATGGCTAAATTGGATTTAAGGGAATTCATAGCCCATTTAATCTCAAGAGGATATACGATAAGGTATGGGATAGAGGAACTTACCGAGGATTTGAAAGCGGTCGAGGAGCTTGGCGGTTAAAATAGCTCTAAACTCAACTCCGTTAATATTCCTCGCGAAAACCGATAGCGTCCAGCTCATCACGACGCTCTTCAACGCCGTAATCGATAACTACGTGTACGAGGAAGTGGTTTTAACTGGAATTAAGAAGGGGCTTAGAGATGCTAAGTTGGTGAAAAATTTAGTAGATAATGGAGAGGTAAAGCTTATCGAAATAAAGAACGTAGAGCCGATAGCATCCTCCCTAAAGGTAGGGTATGGAGAGATTTCAACGATAACGCTCGTTAAAAAGGGGTATGCTGAAATAGCGATAATTGACGATAGATATGCGAGAAACGTAGCTAAAGCGTGCGGAGTAAAGGTACACGGAACTCTATTTCTGCTCTTAATGGGCGTTAAGAAGAGGGTGATAAGTAGAGATGAAGCTCTAGATATACTAGCGGATATGGTTCGCGAAGGCTTTAGGATCTCTCCAGAGGTAATAGCCGAGTTTAGCAGGAGGATAAGGAGCTTATAGCGATTAATCTAGAGGTTAATAGCCGCTTTCCTTTACATCTTCTAGCTTGAATTCTATATAGGTCTTCGATTAATGAAGCTTAAATTACCGTTATCTAACCGTTTAATCCTCGAATTAGTGAGCGTATTTTCCTCAATGTATTATATCCAAGTACGTTTAACGTTCTTTATTCGGTTGAAGTGAGGATCGTCTGAGAGGATCTTAGCTTTTTCCTTTAAAGCTATCGCAGCAATTATACAATCGCCCATAGGGATATCTCGGTATCTACACTTCAAAAGGCCTGCCTGTTTAGCAGCTTCAGCATCTAAATTACGTATTTTCAGCCCGCTTCTTATAAGTGAGAGGAAGCGAAGCCTTGCCTCTTCTACTCCCCTCCTCTCGCACGTAACTCGAACTATCTCGCTTATAACTATAGTTGGAAGTATCCCCTCCTTCCTCTCTATAAGCTCCCTTAACTTAGAAGTGGTTTTACGCCTCACTTCATCCCTATCTGAGTAGAAATGCTCTACTAAAAACCTAGTATCGATTACTACGCTCATTTCTAATACTCCCTGTCTCTTATACACATCTGACGCTGCCGACGAATTAGACGGTGTAGATCTCGGTGGTCGCCGTATCAT
>CALBHZ010000093.1 GCA_937892815.1 uncultured archaeon
GATTTAAGCTTTATAACCGAATATCTTATTTAGTAAGGAGTAGTTTTAGAATCGGGATGCGTTATAGAGTAATCGTTGACGAAAGGGAGAGAGGCTCAGGCATACCAGAAGAGCTTAAAAAGTTCGATGTTTTCGTTAAGTTCGATACCCTAATTGTAGGAGATTACTTAATTTCGAGCGACGTTGTGGTAGAGCGTAAATCCGCATCTGATTTCATAAACTCTATAATCGATGGAAGGCTTTTCGATCAAGCGGGAAGGCTAAAGGATTCTTATGAAAGGCCGATAATAATTGTAGAAGGAGAACTCAGTAGAGCGATGAAGTACGTTCAATTAAGGAGCGAAAACGCTATTTGGGGAGCTTTAGCTAGCATGGTTTTAGATTTTAAAATCCCTGTCATCACGACGGAGAACCATCTCGAATCTGCTAAGCTCATTGTAGCTTTAGTTAGAAGGGAACACGCGGAGAAAAAACCTACAAAGAGATTTGTAGTTAAGGGAAAGCATAAGTTAGAAACGATGGAGGAAAAACAACAAGCGGTACTACAAAGTCTACCTGGAATAGGTCCAACGTTAGCTGAAAGGTTGATTAGGCACTTTAAGACGTTGAGAGCGATATTTAATGCCTCTCCTTCACAACTTAGGATAGTTAGCGGAATGAACGAATTGAAAGCAAAAGAGCTGTACGAGCTCTTCAATTACGAGAGCAAAAAGGGAGGGGAGTTTAAGCAGCTTAAGCTACAGTAAGGGAAAGAGGTAAATACTATTCTCTTACATCTAAGATAGGTTGAGGAAGTCTAAGATATTAGCAACACTAGGTCCAAGTTCTAGTAGTAGGGACGTAGTACTTCAACTTATAAGAGAAGGCGTAGATGGCGTAAGGCTTAATTTTTCTCACGGAGATTTGAAGGAGAAGGAAGCGTTGATAAGGATCGTAAGGAGTGTGGAACGAGAGGTAAGTAAACCAATTCCTATTATAGGAGATCTCCAGGGACCTACCGTTAGGCTCGGTGAATTCAAACCATTTCAGCTTAAGAGAGGATCTAAGTTTAAAGTAGGCTTAACCGAAGGTGTTCCAATAAAGTCTGAGGAGTTCTTTAAGCTTGTGGAGAGAGGAGATTTCGTATTATTTGAAGGCGGAAGGATCGTCTGTAAAGTCATCAAGGTAGATGGAGAAAGCGCTACATTAGAAGCTTTGGTGGAGGGCGAGCTTAAGCCTAGAAAAACAGTGGCTATACATGGAAAGGAATACGATCTTCCTCCTTTAACTATTAAAGATGAAAGAGATTTAGAATTCTGTATAAGGATGGATGTAGATGCTATCGCTCTATCCTTCGTTAAAAAGGGAGACGACATAATAAGTTTAAGAGAAAGGATAGAGGAGCTTGGAGGAAGCTCCTGGGTTATAGCGAAGATAGAAACGCGATCAGCCGTTAACAAAATAGATGAAATCGTTAAGGAAGCGGATGGTATTTTAGTAGCTAGAGGCGACTTAGGAGCTCACTTCAATCTAGAAGAAATCCCTAGTATTCAAAAGCTCCTCATAGAGAAAGCCGCTGAATATGGAAAACCAAGTATAGTAGCAACTCAACTTTTAGACTCTATGATAGAAAATCCAATGCCCACTAGAGCTGAGGTAATGGA
>CALBHZ010000094.1 GCA_937892815.1 uncultured archaeon
CGCTAAGATCATAGCTGAAGAGCTCTGTATCCCTCTCGAAAACGTAAACATCGTAATTCCGGATACGCAAACTTCGGTATACGATGTATGTACCCATGCTTCTAGAGGGATTTACGCAGGAGGAGGTGTGGCCTTAAGGGTCGCTAGAAAGGCGAAGCAGAAGCTATTTGAGATCGCGGCTAAGTTGTTAGATGCTTATCCTCATGCTTTAAAGCTTAGATTAGATGAAAAGAGAAAACAGGGGGTAGTTTACGTTGAGGGAGTCAAAGGTAGGGAGTTAACAATCGGAGAGGTCGCGATGATCGCTAGACATAAGAACTGGGGGACTATAGCCGTAGTTGAGAGCTATAGACCTCCAAGTTGCCCTCCACACTTTACCGGCTACTTCGTCGAAGTTGAGGTAGATACCGAAACCGGCATAGTTAAGCCTATTAGGGTGGTAGCTGGAGCCGACGTAGGAACCGTAATAAATCCCGACCTCGTAGAAGGTCAGATACACGGAGGCTTCTCAATTGGCTGGAGCATGGCTACTCTAGAAGATACGGTTTACGATCCTAGAACCGGCGAACTATTAAATAGGGGCTTCTTAACGGACTATAAGATCCCTACCGCAGCGGACCTCCCCAAAAACGAGAATTACAAGATATTCTTCGTTGAAACTTACGAACCAACAGGCCCCTTCGGAGCTAAGGGGATTGGGGAGGGAGCGTTAAACCCCGTAGCTGGAGCGGTTGCGAACGCGATATACAACGCTCTAGGCATAAGGTTTTACGAACTCCCCATTACTCCTGAAAGGATACTGAAGGCCTTAAAGGAGAAGGAGGGAGGGCGAAATGGATATTAATAAGGTAAATACTAAGATCTTGCCGGTTTCATTCGATTACTACGCTCCAAGCTCTATTGAAGAGCTCTTATCGATACTTAAAAGAGAAGAGGAGGTCGTCTTCTTAGCTGGTGGCACCGACCTCTTAGTTAAGATGAAGCAGAGGATAGTTGAGCCGAAAGTGGTAGTAAGCTTGAACAGGATAAGCGAGTTAAGCTTCATCGAGGAGAAAGAAGATGGACTTCACATAGGAGCTGTTACGAAGCTTAGAGCTATAGAGAAATCGGACGTAGTTAGGGAAAAGTTTCCGGTTTTATACTGGGGCGTTAGAGCTATAGGCTCCGTTCAAATAAGGAATATGGGGACTATAGGAGGCAATCTATGTAACGCAAGTCCCGCTGCCGATTCGGCTCCTCCTCTCATGGTGCTAAACGCGGAGTTGAAAACGATCGGTGTAGAAGGAGAGAGGAGAATTCCTATAAACGAATTCTTCGTAGGACCGGGTAAAACCGTTTTGAAGTCTAAGGAGCTTCTAGCCGAAATTAAAGTACCCTATCTACCTCCTAATAGCGGAACTTCGTTTATTAAGATAGCTAGAACGAGCATGGATATAGCTAAGATAAACGTAGCCGTAATGGTCCGATTGGAAAATGGAAGGATTGGAGAATGTAGAATAGCTTTAGGAGCTGTTGCTCCAACTCCTATGAGGGCGAGGAAGGCGGAGGAATTCCTAACTGGTAAAGAGGTAACAGATGAGAACTTGAGAAGAGCTGGAGAAATAGTTTCTAAGGAGATAAGGCCGATTACCGATATTAGATCGACCGCTGAATATAGAAGGGAAGTCTCCAAGGTCTTAACTTATGACGCTCTACGTATCGCTATAAGGGAGGCGAGCAAGGAATGAAGAAGTTAATTGAATTTACCTTAAACGGTAGAAAGGTAAGGGTAGAGGTCGAACCTAACGAGCTGCTCCTCAACGTTCTTCGAGAAAAGCTGTGCTTAACGGGAACGAAGTACGCTTGTGGAATTGGAGAGTGCGGAGCGTGTACCGTATTGGTAGATGGAGAAGCGGTTCTATCATGTCTAACCTTAGCTATTGAGGTAGATGGAAAAAACGTAGTTACTATAGAGGGGCTAGCTAAAGACGGTAAGCTCGATGTGATTCAAGAAGCCTTCTTAGATGAAGGTGCTGTTCAATGTGGATATTGTATTCCCGGCTTTATCTTAACCGCTAAAGCTCTTCTGAAGGAGAACCCTAGTCCAACTGAGGACGAAATTAGGGAGTATATCAAGGGAAATCTGTGCAGATGTACCGGCTATGTTAACATAGTTAGAGCTATAAAGAGGGCATCTGAATTAATTAAAGAGGGAGAGAAATGAGTAATTTAAGAGGTAGGGATATAATTTCGGCTTTACAATTTGAAAGAGAGGACGTAGAGAGGTTAATAGACGCGGCCGAATCCTTGAGGAAGGAGATAGAGGAAAAAGGCATTTTAGATTATGCGAGGAATAAGATATTAGCTACCGTTTTCCTAGAGCCTAGCACTAGAACGAGGCTGAGCTTCCAGTTCGCCATGGTTAAGCTTGGAGGACAGGTCATCGATTTCGGCTTAGCCGAAGCCGCGAGCATAGCTAAGGGAGAGAGTTTCGAGGATAGTATGAGGATGGTAGACGGTTATGACCCAGATATAATAGTATTAAGACAAAAGGTTCCTGGAAACGCGGCCAAAGCCGCTGAGATATGCAAAGCCCCGGTTATAAACGCAGGTGATGGATGGAACGAACACCCTACTCAAGCCTTATTGGATGTATATACGATATGGAGGGAGCTTAGGAGAATAGATGGAATTAGAATAGGAATTATGGGCGACTTAAAGTATGGAAGAACGCCAAGCAGTCTATCCTACATATTATCTAAATTTAAGGATATTAAAATATACTATATAGCTCCGGAGCAGCTTCAAATAAGGCCCGAAGTTCTAGAGAAGATAAGGGGAGTAGATTACGAGAAGGTAGATAGACCTGAAAAGGTAATGGAAGAGCTCGACGTACTATACGTAACTAGGCTACAAAAGGAGAGGTTTGAGGATCCAAGCGAATACGAGAGGTTAAAGGGCAGCTATAACATAAATAGAGAGCTATTAGTGAAGTTCAAACACATACCCATCATTATGCATCCGTTACCTAGGGTCTTCGAGTTGAGCACGGATGTAGATGATTTGCCGCAAGCGAAGTATTTCGAACAAGCTAAAAACGGCATGTACATCAGAGCTGCGTTAATCAAAGAGATACTAGGGGTATAAATAGCATGTTATGCCACATGTAATAATCTTTTCCAGAAAAACGTAAAAGGACATAGCGCAATGGTTTAGGTCGTGAAAGAGGAAATTGTTAGGGAAGCGTCTAGAATAGTAGGTTGGAATAATGTCTTACTTGCCCCTGAGGAACTAGTTCCCTTTAGATACGATGCATCCGAGTTTAAAGGAGAACTCCCATCTATAGTCGTTATGCCTGAAAATGAAGAGCAAGTTAGCGAGTTAATGGCCTTATCTTACGATAAAGAGATACCGGTAGTATTGAGAGGAGGAGGTTCTAGCCTAACCGGAGCCTCCATCCCCGCTTTTCCCAATACCATGGTTATCTCCTTTTCAAATATGGTTAAAATACACGAAGTGAATATAATAGATAGCTATGTATTCGTTGAAGCTGGAGTAAGGTTAGACGATCTAAATGCGTACCTCTCTCAATACGGATACATGTTCCCTCCCGATCCCGCAAGCTCGGCCGTAGCGACCGTAGGAGGATGTATCGCAGGAAATAGCGGAGGGATGAGAGGCGCTAAATTTGGACAGGTTAAAAACTGGGTTTTAGGGCTGAACGCGGTTCTTCCCGGAGGAGATGTAATAAGGATAGGAGGTAAAACGCTCAAGATAAGGCAGGGATTAGATCTGGTATCCCTAATTGTAGGGAGCGAAGGGATCTTAGCTGCTGTCACTAGCGCTTATTTAAAGATATGGCCGGCTCCTGAAAGGATAGCTAGGGTACTAGCTTATTATGACGATCTAAGCTATTTAATGCAAGCGGTAACCAAGTTGAGGGAAAGCAAATTGGTTCCTCTCGTGATGGAATTTTTAGGAGAGGGCTTGCTAGATGCGGTTAGGAGGGTATATGGAGATGTTATAGAGGCGAAAGGTAGAAACTTGTTGCTAATAGACATCGATGGGCCTGAAGAGTCCTTAAGGAGATACGTTGATAAAGCGATCGAGGCGCTCGAGAATGAAGGTTTGATACTTTATAAAATTCCGGAAACCCCGGAGGAGATGGAGAGGGCGTATTTAGCGAGAAGAGCGGCCTTTCCATCTTCCTTGAAAATAAGGAAAAAACCGAGCGAACGCGTGCTAGTTTCGGATATTGTAGTTCCACCCTCGAAGCTCATTCCAACCATTAAGGAGATAGAAGCGGCGATTGATAGATCTGGATTGAGAGCTCCTATCGGAGGCCACGTAGGAGATGGCAATATACATTCAGACATATTCTATGATGAAGAGGATGAGGATGAGAAAAGGAGAGCGTGGAAGCTTTTAGAAGAAATGGCGGAGATAGCGATTAAATACGGAGGATCCGTTTCCGCTGAGCATGGGATAGGGCTTGAGAAAAGGGAGTTGTTAAAAAAGGAAATGAAATCTAAAGGATCCTTGAAAGCCTTAGAGATAATGAGAGAAATTAAGAAAATCTTCGATCCGAAGAACTTACTAAATCCCGGAAAGGTAATTTGAATTGAATGGAGAAGTGCTGAGGAAAGCCGTAGAATTAGCGGGCTTTTGTATAAAATGCGGTTTCTGTGAACCCGTCTGTCCTACGATTCTTGCTTTCAAGAACTCTCCAGTTTACGGACCGAGAGGCAGAATACTTCTACTAAGGGAGATATATCGAGGAGAATTTCCCTTAAATGAAAGGATAAGGGACCCATATTACAGCTGTTTAAACTGTAAAGCTTGCTACGAGGTATGTCCAGCTGAGGTGGATGTTGGAGAGATATCTAGCGAGATGAAAAAGCTGATACAGCTTAAGGGCTTAGCCCATGCGCTCTCTTACGTCGTTAGAGATGTTTTCCAATTGTACGGGAATCCGCTAGGGGTTAAGGTAAGTAATAATGAGATTAGTGAGATCTTACCGAGGAGAGGAAAGTATACGCTATTTACCGGTCAGCTTTACCAGCTTATGGGATACGCGGATAGGATTTCTTCGATATTGGACCTTTTGAGAGAACATCCGTCTCTACTCAACGTATCTACGAGAAGCGGGCTCAGCTCTATCTTTCTCAAATTTAAAGGTGCTTCGCATGCTTTTATCGAATCCATATTATGTATTTCCAAATTATTAAGAGGTAGAGATGTAGCATACGATCCCAGCGCCGATTTCTATAGCGGGATATTCCTGTACGATCTAGGGTTTGAAGAAGTCTTTTCAGAGCATGCAAAGAAGGTATTTAACGAACTAAAGGAGAGAGGGATAACGAAAGTGGTAACAATCGATCCCCATACTACTTATGCCTTGCTGTCCCTATACCCTAGGTATGTTGAGGGATTCGATATAGACGTTACATACTACCTCGAGCTGTTGGACGACCTGAATTTAAAGGTGGTCGGCGAAATAAGTGTAGCTTATCAAGAACCATGTTACCTAGTTAGACATCTAAGACTTTCGGACATTAGATCTATATTAGAAAGCGTAAAGGGCCTATCGTTGGAGAAAGTTAGGACTTCTTGCTGTGGAGGTCCTATCGAGTACCTATATCCAGAAAGATCGAGGGCCATAGCTAAAACAAGGGCTACCGAGCTTTCGGCAGGTGGAAAAGATCTCTTCATAACGGCATGTCCAGTTTGCATGAGCAACTTTAGAAAAATCGCTCTAGATCCACTAGACATTTCCCTATTTATCTATAGGAACCTATCTTAAATTTCTATTAACCCTTATATAATTTCGAGAATTCCTTACTACGGATGAGCACAGCTATAGTGGATAGAAGTAGGGAAGAGTATGCAATTTTAGAAAGGTGGACGAAGGTTAAGGAGTATAACGTCATAGGCAAGAGCTTCAGAAGGGTAGATGCGCTTGAGAAAGCTATAGGTAGAGCGCTATTCGTTGGCGATTACTTCATACCTGGAATGTTGTACGCTAGGATTGTAAAAAGCCCTGTTCCTCACGGAATTTTGAGGGGCATAAATCCTGGAAAAGCTATAGAGGTTAAGGGCTTCTTTGGCTTAGTTACCGCTAAACACGTACCCGGAATTAACGAAGTTGGGTACTATATACACGATCAACCCGCTATAGCCGAAGGAAAGGTTAGATTTCATGGAGAACCCGTAGCCCTAGCTTTAGGGGAAACTCCCGAAGCGGCTGAAGAAGCAGCGATGTTAACAGAGGTAGACGTTCAAGAGCTCCCTGCCGTATTCGATCCATTAGAGGCTTTAGAGGGCAAGGTTCTAGTCCACGACGACAAGGAGAGAAATATAGCTACTGTCTCTTATACACATCTCCGAGCCCACGAGACCTCTCTACATCT
>CALBHZ010000095.1 GCA_937892815.1 uncultured archaeon
TGGTTGAAATTACTTCTGGCAAGCTAAAAAATCGGCCAAAAATGGGGCTTTTGTGGCCTACAAAACCCAAACGGGAGAAGGAGCCACAGGAGGAAAACATGAAAAGGACTTCTGTTGGTAATGAGATCATACTGATCTTTTTGATTTTTTGCTTCTTTATTCCGAAGGTCGCCCTGGCGCGGGGGGGCTATTGGGGAGGCTATGGAATGGGTCCCGGCATGATGGGAGGCTGGGGGATGGGGTGGTTTGGAGGTATCTTTATGATGGCATTCTGGGTGTTGTTGATCGTCGCACTGGTGTTCTTCATCCGGTGGCTGATCCGTTCAAGCGGCAGGGCGGCCGATGGTGTGGCCGGACGGTCAAGAGCCATCGAAATCCTGAAGGAACGCTACGCCAGGGGGGAGATAGACGCCGAAGAGTTTGAGGAAAGAAGGCTGCTCCTGCTCTCCTGAGACCGAACAGTCGACAGCGGGGCGATGGGCTGAGGGGCGACTCACCGTTTATGACCCTATCTGATCTCCATGGAGAACAATGCATCCCGACTAAGGGTTTCCTCAGGGACGGCTCATGCGGGACCCAGGGCCCGGGGGCAAAAAGGGATATGCCGCGTGGTCCGGCTCTCCGTAGGAAGCGAACCCCTCGGGGGAGGCGTCCGTCTACTTGCCCCTGAAGCGGGGCTTGCGCTTTTCCATGAAGGCGTTAAAGGCCTCCTTGAGGTCTTCCGAAGGCAGGGCGGCCGCGTTTTTCTGGGCCACATAGGCAAGTCCCGGGTACACACCATGGTCGCGGCTGTAAAGGATCACGTCCTTGGTTCCCTGGACCGTGAGGGGCGGGTTTTCGGCTATTTCCGCGGCGATTTCCCCCGCCTTGCGGAGGAGAGAATCCCGGTCCTCGCAAAGATGGGTGATGAGACCCATGTTGAGGGCGTCTTCGGCGGAGAAATCCCTGCCGGTCAGTGCGAGTTCCCGGAACCAACCGTGGCCGATGATATGGGGAAGCCGCTGGAGGGTCCCCAGGTCCGCCACGATGTCCATGCGCACCTGCGACGGATGATGTTTTGGGGCCCTTGATTCGCCGGGGCGCCGTGATCCTGGATTTTCTTGTTGCGGCAGCGTTTTTTTTCTGCTAGGTTTCTCCATCATGTTTTTTTTCCCCAAGAGAAGGGCTTTCGAGAGTAAACTTAAGCTAGGGGAGGAGCCCCCTTACGTAGTAAGTCATATGGCTACCTTAGCGGCCGCTGGAACTACGCCGGAAAGGATCTTTAGGGAGGTAGCTGAGCAGGAGACGGAATCGGTTACCGTAGAGCAATTTAGGTTAATAGTTAGGGATATAGACATACTGGGAAAGGATATAATAACGGCTATAGATAGAGCTATCGAGAGATCGCCTAACCCTATCTTTACCGGCTTCCTTCAAGGCTTTAAAGCGGCTATAGTTGCAGGTACGGATATAGCTGCTTACTTAACTAACTTCGCAAACAGCTTAATGACCGAAAAGAGAATAGCTGCGAAGATGTTAAGCGAGACCTTGAGCGTATTCTCCGAAATGTACACCGTTCTCTTAATAGTATTCCCTATAGTCATGGTTATAATGCTGTCCTTGATAGCGGTATTAGCTACTCAACTAGCAGGCTTTCCGATTATAGATTTACTATTCTTCATAACTTACGTAATCGTTCCGATATTTGGCGTTATGTTCCTGGTGATAGTAGATACTATGATGCCTAAGAAGTGATTTGGGATGTTAAGGAGGAAATTCACTAAGAAACAGAAATTGGCAAGTCTAGTGGCTTCTTCGATAATCGCTTCCATCTTCTTTATATCCTATAATATATCCATAGCTGCGGGAGTTGCTTGGCCGATTAACATAAACCAGGCATTTGCCCTAGCTATACTAATGGCGGTTCTTCCTCCGGGTATATTGGATTTAGCCGACATTAGGTGGAAAACGAACGCGGATGAAAACTTACCGAAGCTCGTCGTAGATGTTAACGGCTACGTTAGATCTGGACAGAACATAATCAAAGCCTTGGAACTTGCGGCTGAAAGGAATTACGGGGTATTAACGCCAGAGCTACAGAGGTTTAAAGCACAGCTATCGTGGGGAGTTCCAATAGATAGAGCGTTAATGAGTTTATCGGAAAGAGTGGGAACCCCTCTAGGCAGAAGGGTATTCTCTCTTTTCTTGCATGTTATTAGATCTGGAGGAAAGATAAATGAAGTACTGGATGTTATGGTTAAACACGTAGCTGAGCTTAGGCTTATTGAAAGGGAGAGGAAAGCGTCCTTAAGGCCTTATCTATTTACCACCTATATCGCCTTCTTAGTCTTCCTAGCCACATCCGTCTTGCTGTTCAATAGCTTCTTCGCTCAATTAGCCGCTACTCAAATGGCGGAGGAGGGTCCTTTTAGGATCTCACTAAATATAGAGTTGGTGAGGAACGTCTTCTATCAGCTTAGCATAATCGAGGCTACTATAGGAGGGATAGTAGCCGGTAAGCTTGGAGAGGGGACTATGGGGAGCGGGGTTAAACACGTCATAATCTTAATCTTTATAACTATGCTAGTCTTTTCAACGCTCGTTCGCTGATGATCCTATCGGATAGGGAGATAAAAAGGAGGATAGAGGAGGGATCCTTAGTAGTAGAGCCGTTCACCGAAGAAGACCTCTCTCCTAACGGAATAGATTTCAGACTAGGGGAGGAAATAGCGGATCTAGAGAATAATGAAAGGTACAGCACCGATAGGGAGGTAGTTCTAAAACCTAATTCCTCCTATCTCGCTATAACTCTCCAAAAGGTAGAGATGCCTTTGAATTTAATTGCTATAGTTACCTTGAAAAGTACGTGGGCTAGAGCGGGATGTTACATATCCACGACGGTAATAGACGCAGGATATCGAGGAAGGTTGACCCTCGCCTTTCACACTGGACCTAAGGAAGTTAAGGTAAAGAAGGGAACGAAGATCTGGCACTTAATTTTCATTGAGTGTTACCCTTCTAGCGGTTATAAAGGGAAGTATCAAGGGCTTGAAACCTTAGCCTTTGCTGATTTTTCTAGAATAGCGTGACTTCAAATTAGTAGAACCGGTATAGTAATAAGGTATAAGAAAGTATAGATTAAAATCCCCTTCTCAAGCTTTATGAAAAAAGCCGAGCGTAAGTAAATGCCTCCTAGTACTATGCTTAAGAGCTGTCTCTTATACACATCTCCGAGCCCACGAGACATCTCTACATCTCGTATGC
>CALBHZ010000096.1 GCA_937892815.1 uncultured archaeon
AGCCAGTATATATCTGAAAATTTCAGAAGGTAAAGATATAATTACAAAAACCGTGGTAGTGCACAATTACCTAAACCTAATTACCTCTACATCGACCTTTTCAAAGTGCTCATCATCCGTAACGACCTTAGCCTTAACTGAGTAGGCGCATGCAGCGATTAAAGCGTCCGCTATAGGTATCGCCTTTACCTTGTATTCCCGACTTTCACCGCAATGCTGTCATCTATCGCAATAACTTTCAGATTCGACATCTTTACCTGTTCTACCCTTTCCCTAGCATAATCGCTACCAACTCTTCTTGAATAAATGTAGTATATTTCCGTTAGCGTTATCGAGCTGATAAACCCCTCTACCTTACCTTCATCCACATCCTTTAGTATCTTCCCTACAAACTCAGCTCCATCCTCATCGTTGAAGAAAGCTATGAGGGCTTTGGTATCAAACAGAAATCTCGTCAAATTCCTTATCCCATTCTTTTCTGATTTTGTCGACTTCACGCGAAGCCCCTTCCAGCTTATCAACGCCTCTAAGCTTCGATAGCTTTACAACCGGCTTTAAGACTATGACGTCCCCCCTTTTATCTATTATCAGCTTGTCCCCCTCGCTCAGCCCGAGCTCCTTCCTCATCCTCGCCGGTATTACGATCTGCCCTTTGGAGGAAATTCTAACTACATCCATTTTTCCACATTTCAGAATTGTAAGACATTTTTTTACTTAAGTCTTCTGTTGACTCATTTACAACTTGGACGCTTTCCGCTAAACTTTCTACTTGTACAGAATCTAATTAAAAGAGAAAGTTTACAACCTCCTCAGAGCTCGTTAAAGAAAAAATTCCGAAATGGTATCGGATATGCACTGTACCTCAGAGATTCATAAAATCCTTTAAAGAGTTCATGTAGGAGTATCCTAAACTTTATATCAGTAAACCTAATATGAGGTAGTTATAGGGTGTTGTCTTGGAATACGTAACGGTTTCCGCTAAAATTCCACGTAAGTTAAAGGAGCTGCTAGATAAGTATGGCATTAAACCCGGTCCCGTAATTAGGAGAAGCTTAGAGGAGGAAGTAAAGAAGTACGTAGTTGGCGAACTTGAAGAGAGGGCTAAGGAGCTAAGCAAGAAAATTTCCAAAATTCCCGATGAAGAAATAGCTAGGATCATACGTGAGGATAGGGAGAGAACGTAAAAATGTACTTATTCGATGCGAGCTCGATAGTAAACTTAATCAAGAGAGGGTCGATTAAGCCTTTAATTGAAGGGGTAACGCTCGATTTAGCTCTCTACGAATCCCTTAATGCCGTATGGAAGGAGCATAGGCTTTTAAGGAGGTTCGATAGGAAAATCACCTTGAAGCTTTTAGGTATTATAAGCGACATCTTCAACATAATTAAGATTATATCCGTAAAGGGCTTTGAAGAATAGGTGTTTAATTTAGCCTTAAGAGAGGACGTTACGATATACGATGCATCTTACATGTACATCGCTATGAAAAACGGGTTGATATTAGTAACGGACGATCGAAAACTCAAAGATAGAGCATCAAAATACCTAAAGGTGATCAACACGAGCGAATTAGTTAGACCGTAAGGCAACCCGATACGAGCCTCCTAATCGATATGAGGTTTAACGTTTTGTTACTCAATACGTCTTCAACGGCTTCATAAAGACCTCGTTTTTAGCGTCTCCTTTAAAGATCTTCGGCCTTACCCCTTCCTAGGCTTAAGCGAAGGTCCGCTATATAGAGATCTATATAAATATGGGCTCTCCGTCGCTGAATTATCGGGTAAAGATTAAGACGTTCTTGCTTGTTACATCGACCTCTCTTACATATCTATCCCTTTAGTTTCTAGATCGAATGCAACTTGAATCTGATTAAAAGAATTGAAAGTAGAATAGCTCGTCAACACCTCCATAAGCTAAATAACGTAAATGCAACCGCCTCGCTGATCAGCTCATACGCTTAGCTCCAACTGCATACGTGCGAAGCACGCCCTAATATTTCCATTATACCTCTATGTAATCCCGCCCGATGAACCTTCTGTAAAACCTCCATTTCTCGGGCGTTAGGAAATGGAATTCTATAGGTAGGGAGAAGTACTTTTCGAAGAAGAAGTCGTATACGGAGAGCTTCAGCTCTCTATCGTTAAAGCTCGGAGAGACTATGGCTACATCGATGTCGCTCAGCCCGACCGAGAAATCGCCCCTCGCTACGCTACCGAATACGTACACCCTCGCGTCGGGCATCACCTTCTCGGCATCCCTTTTAATCTCCTCAACTACCTCTCTCCATCTCTTAAACAGCTCTATCCTCTCCAAAGCAACACCTCCAGCTCCTTAACGGCCTCCAACGCCCTCTCCACCTCTTCTCTAAAGAACTCCTCGTGTACGTATCTCGCGCTAACGTAAGCCCTCTCCATGTCCCTAAGCTCCCTCCTGTACTTCTTTATAAATTCAGAGATCTCCGCTCCCTTCCATACCTTGGAAAGATCGGAGAGCAGCTCCCTCAGCAGATGGCTCCTCCTGTAATATCCCATCTGCTCCAGCAGCTTCGCCTTGATGAATAGCTGTGCGGCCTGCTCTAGGTGGAACATGGCTAGGTCGAATCTGCCCTTTTCGAGGTCGAACGCTGCATCATCGATAAACCCGCGTGCGCGTTTAAGCATCGTCTCGATCTCTCCCTTCATAGCTTTCGCTATTCCTTCGCTTCACACGGATAAAAACGTTGGCTACGCGTCTTAAGCTCCATATTCCTCGCAACTCCCCCCCGCTATCGTTGAACTCCGGAAGCTACCTTCGTCGATGGCTTGATTAAAGGGGTTGTAGAAGGTATGGACGTAGAACCTTAAAGTAGCCACCTATAGGCATTAAATTGAGGAGATGTTTCGGATCGCATCTCCTACTTTCAAACTGTAGCGGGCTGAAGGTGCGGGCTTTCAATTCTTTTAATCAGATTCCGATGATATCTGTAGCCTTAGCGGCTATGGTCCTCCACTTACTGAGAAGTCTAAGTCTCCTTTCCAGCAAAGAGCCTCTCCTCCAACTCCCTAAGCTTCTCTATAATGTCCCGGGCTATCCTGACCAACAAGCTGGCAGAGGTCTTGGTATGCTCGGCTAAACCATATGTGGCTCTAGTGCGGGCATCGCTGAGCTCGGCTAGCTCTCTCCTCTTCCTCCTCACGTAATCAGCTAACGCCTCGGCCTCCTCTCGGAGACCTTCCTCTAGTAATGCGGAGACTAGTACGCTCAACAGCTCCCTTAGATTATGACCCCTAACTTCCTCGCCTAAGACCCTATATAGCAACGACTTGAGATATAGTTGAGCAGCGTACTCAGCCTCGCGAGCAACGGTATCATAGTCGCCCTCCTCGAGAGCTCTATCAGCCCATTTCAGTGCGTTAAGAGCCCTCTTACGCAGTAGCATGAAATACTCTCCACTCAAACCCTAGCTACCACTACGATCTGTACACCTCGGGACAATTAGCATTTTCCCAGCCAAGCACTTCATGTACACTCAAGAATTCGCCTTACGTACCTGATCTCCCAAAGCCAGTGGGTCCTAGGTTCAGACGGCAAGTGAGGACATTTAACCTCTACTTCTCACCTCTCTTTCTCTTAATGAGAGATCTCCATGGAATGAGCTTGGATGCTCTTTCCAATTCTCTTAAGATGGGTGCCAAGATGTTTATACCAAAGG
>CALBHZ010000097.1 GCA_937892815.1 uncultured archaeon
TCTACACCGTCTAATTCGTCGGCAGCGTCAGATGTGTATAAGAGACAGACCCTGCAGGTCGATATGTAGGCGTAGCTCGTGACTCAAAACTTGTTATGCTTTACTCTAGAACGGCTGATCAGACGATTGCGGCTATTAACTGGGCCATAAACAACGCTAGAACTTACGGCATAGTTACCATTAGCATGAGCGCTGGCTTCGGGTTAAGGCCTATTGTTAATTTGGAGAGAGCTGTGAATAGAGCTGTAGATAGAGGAATTCTCTTCGTGAAATCTGCGGGGAATTGGTGGCATTTAGGTTTAGGAATTACGACTCCTGGAAATTCACTTAAGATACTTACCGTAGGAGCGGTAAATAAATCGGATTTCGTTACTAGCTATAGCGCTAACGGTATTGGATTGGACGTAGTAGCTCCTGGAGACGACATTATTTCGGTCGATTCCAACGATAGGAATAGGGCTCCGGGGTTAGATAACTACGTTAGTATGAGCGGGACTTCTATGGCCGCTCCTCACGTAGCAGGAGAGATAGCTCTCCTAATAGATGCCGTTACCGATTACGATGGGGTAGATGAAGATGGAGATGGTGAAGTAGATGAAGATCCATGGGATGGCGTAGATAACGATGGTGATGGATTAATAGACGAGGATTTGGGAGAGTGGATATACGAGAGGAAATTCGGATTCCTTGATAATGAGATTATCGATGATGTCAATGGTAACGGAATTTATGATACTGGTGATCGCATAGTGTATGAGGGCAAAAGACCCGGTATTCAATCTGTCCTGTTTAGTTCGTTAGCAGTTAGGCTTAAAGGCATCATATTAATGACGGCGTTCGAAGTACAAAAGGGGGAGAGAGCCGATCGAAGATATAGATGGATCGACGTTAATGGAAATGGAAGACCTGATGGTGACGATCTATTCTTCTTCGATCGCAACGATGATGGACACGTGACCTTTACCGATACAAATGGAGATGGCGTTTTTGACGTTTTCGAAGGTTTCGAGGGTCCTAATAGGCCAAGGCAGAGAACCGCTCTACACCCAGGAGGATGGCTTGAGTACTGGCTTGATTTCGATGATGACGGCGTTAGAGACCACAACGAGCCTAGCATAAACGCGACGGCAAGGCCCGAAGTTATATTAAACGATCCGATATTCCCGAGAACTCCTAATGCAGGTAGGGTTAATAGGCCTTTCTTAAATAAAGGAGGTTGGGATAGCACGGAAGGCTTCGGAAGAATCTGCGTAGATGGAGCGCTAGATGCCGTTACCAAATCCTTCTGCGCTAAGGCTGAAGATTACCTAGGCCCTGATCCAGACGATAAGAAGGTCTGGGCCGCTCATGTTTACATGTATAAGGACGCGGAGTATAAGTTAAAGCTTAAGGTACCTTCGGGAGCAGATTACGATTTGTACATATACGATTACAATCCAAGACTTAGCGGAAGCCCCGTCATAATTAAGAAGAGTACTAGGGCAAGTGGCGATGAACTTATAGATTATTTCAGCCCTCCTAGAGACAGCATATATTACGTCGTAGTGAAATGGGTCTCCGGTAGCGGAAACTTCACATTAGAGATGGAGACGAAGAAAAAGTACACCCTCATGTTTTACTTTGCAGCCGATCGAAAAGGATTAGATGATTTAGCTTTTGAAGATTTAAACGAGATAGAGAGGGCAGGACCGGATGGCAGGGTAAACTTAGTTATGCAGGTGGATTGGAATGAAAGGAACCAAAGCCATGTCCATAGATTTGTATGTACGTGGTTAAGGGACGACAGGCCGAACAATAGGTGGAAGAAGCATTTAATCTCGCTCCACAATATGTGGTCTTACCCTTATACGTTATGTGAAGATAAGGACGAGGCAAATACTGGAGATCCTCAAACCTTAATCGAGTTCTTGAACTTCACTACGAGGTATTTTCCAGCGGAAAACTATGTTTTAGTTCTTTGGGGAGATGGAGATGGATGGAAGGTTAATGAGAGGTTTAGCGAGGATAGAGGAGCTGGGCTATTAAGCGATTCTAAAGCAGGGCCGGATGCTTTAACAATGGAGGAGCTTAGACGGGCTCTTAAGGAGTTCACGAGTTTAAGGCAAGGGATAGGCAATTTAAGCTCGAATTGGGGACCTAAGGTTCCAAAATTAAGCATAATAATGTTTGATACGCCCTTGATGGCAACGATAGAGGTTGCTAGAGAAGTCGCTGATTACGCACGATATATGGTAGCTTCTCAAGGAGCATGGATTAAGGAGGGTTTAGAGCCTCCTACCAAGCTTATGGATAAGGATAGGGGAGAGTGGAACTATACTAAGGTTATCGAGCATCTAAAGAGCGAATTGAGAAAGAACCCTTCCTATAGCCCATATCAGTTCGCGAAACAACTTCCGGACTTAGGCAAAAACGGAGTGCACACAGCTTCATCCATTGATCTCTCAAACTTAAAGGAGTTCATTAAAATCGTCGATGCTATGGGAAGGCAGCTGGCTTCCGGGACGAGGGATTACCAAGAGCACATAAATCCATCTGATAACGTAGCGGAGCGCTTGAGGCTCATCCGGTTATCTGTTCAAACCTTCGGAGGCGTTACAGCGCTACCGGTTTTGAGATATGGTTACGATTTAGATCCCGGAACGAATTCACAGCTTAGTCCTCTTAGATTTACGGATAAGGATCCGGTTTGGGGAGATATGGATTACATCGATCTTTACCACTTTGCCGATATGGTAGTTAAAGATCCCATAATTCCAGAGAGGTATAAAGGAGGGGCTAGAAGTGTATTAGCTAACTTCAATAAAGTAGTTATATCCTGTCTCTTATACACATCTCCGAGCCCACGAGAC
>CALBHZ010000098.1 GCA_937892815.1 uncultured archaeon
GCTACAATCCGTTACGCCTACATTTCTTGAGACGGCGATATTAAGTCGCTTGACGATCGTCTTTATAACTTCAACTTCAGTTTTTCCTTCACAAAGCAGTAGAGCATCCAGCTTCTTAAGTTTTTTAAAGATTATAGCGTTAAATGACTCTTCGTAAGGACGTAGCTGTACAAGCGTCATGTTAAATCACGTATAAGAACCTAGGATCTAAGCCGAGCTTTCTAAGCGTGTCAGCATCAACCCCGCTTAGCCTTCTATAGGTAACGACCCCTTCGGGGCTTCGTTCTAAGAAGAGAATGGACGTATTTATGGCGAGGTCTTCAGCCAGCTTAGACGCTATAGCTGTAAATTCAATGCTATGCGTAGAGGCGATGATTTGAGAACCTTTTCTTCTTGCCAACTTAAGGATAAATTCGGTAAAAACCTTAAGGCCGGCTGGATGCATGTGGATTTCAGGCTCCTCGATTAAGATAGTCTTAGGAATAGTAGCTAATAGGATTAAGGAGGCTAGGATAGCGCCTCTAGCCCCGTCTCCTAAATCGTCTATTCTAACGGCAGTTTTAGAGAGCTGTAAGGCGAGGGCATTCGTACCTCCAATGGGCATGTACGTAAGGCCTTCGGCATCAACCTCGAATTCTTCTCTTATCATTTGAACGATCTCCTTATCAAGCCTTTTAGCTAATACTTTAGACCAAGCGAAATCTTCAATCTTATCAGGCTGAGATAGTAATTGATGATCAATAAAGATCATGCTTTCTAAAGATCTTAGCTCCTTTCGCAAGGCCTCCCTTATCCTAGTATATACATTAGAAGGTATATGGGCAAGCTCTCCTGTTTCTGAGCTCTTAACTATCGATCCTCTACCTAAAAGATCATATCTATCATAATGGGAGCCTAGGAGGGACTTCACGTTATCCGGGATCCTAAGCCATACGTCGGAATCTCTATAAGGAATCATAAACGAGTAAGTTTGATTATTGGTAGAAAGCTCTACTAGGATATCTTCATCCGTATTCATGGAGAACCATAGGATATGACGAGATCTGTCCCAGTTCCCTCGCCCCCCTCTTCTATTGACAACGTAATCAAACTTCTCAATCCTTCTAATAGCATCTTTATTATCAATAAAGGAAGAGGTGAGGTACAAAGCTTCAAGAACGCTAGACTTCCCCGCTCCATT
>CALBHZ010000099.1 GCA_937892815.1 uncultured archaeon
CCCTCTATCCCTCCTTAGTGAGGGCCAAAAGGGGAAGATAAGCCGTTTACTTGGAGGATACGGGCTTTTGAGAAGGCTTTTAGACTTAGGTTTAAGCCCGGGTACGGAGGTCGTCGTAATTAGAAATCAAGGAGGTCCCGTTATCATCTCTTATAGAGGCGCAAGAGTTGCGTTGGGAAGAGGGATCTCTAATAAGATATTGATCGAAGTACGTTAAGTTTTTGAGCGATATCCCATAATAGATAAGCTTAAATAAACTGTCAGGTCGCCTAAGTTAGGTATACCTAACAAAGGTGGTAAGCGATGTTTAACGCTACAGAGGTAATGTACGAAAAAAGGCTAAGCCTAGTTAAATTAGGGTCGCTTCTCGAGCCTGAATCTTCTCATACTTCTTATAGGGTTCCTTAAGGTGATCGATATATGGTTGGAAAACGGTATGTTAAAGTTGCTTTAACAGGTGTACCAAACGTAGGCAAAAGCGTGATTTTTAACAAACTAACTAAAGGTAAAGCTTGGATAGGAAACTGGCCAGGCGTAACCGTTGAGAAGAAAGTAGGGAAAACGGAGATCAACAATCACGAAGTAGAAATAATCGACCTTCCTGGTATCTACGGGCTAACTGCATATAGCGTTGATGAGCTTATAGCGAGAAATTTCATCGTAGAGGAAAAACCGGATGTCGTAGTATGCATAGTAAGCGCAATTAACTTAGAGAGGAGCCTATATCTCGCTATATCGCTTCTAGAGATGGGAGCTAACTTAATAATCGATCTCAATATGATCGATATAGCTGAGAACGAAGGCTTTAGCGTAAATCATAGAAAGCTAAGCGAGATGTTAGGCACTTCTGTAGTACCGACTATAGCGCCCGAAGGATATGGGATAGAAGAGTTAAAGGAGGCGATAAAGGAAGCCATACTAAATAGGAAAATTAACCTAAGAATAGTTAATTACGGTAGGGACGTGGAGCTAGCAATAGAGAAGATAAGCTCACTAATAAAGAAGCTCTCGTTTGAGCTTTCTGAAAAATATCAAGCTAGGTGGCTAGCGATTAAGCTCTTAGAAGGAGATGAAGACGTAACGGTTAAGGTGAAGAGGACACAAGTAGGATCCATTATTTTAGGAGAGGTTGAGAAGTTGAGAAGACGCCTAGGAGAAAAGCTTGGAGATGTAGGAGCTTACATAATAGAGACGAGATATAAAAGGGCATCGGAAATAACACATCGAGTATTAGAGCGGATTAAGCCGGTTAAGATAACGATTACAGATATTCTCGACTCCGTACTCACTCAGAAGATCCTAGGGATACCTATAGCTCTCTCGGTATTAATGCTCTTATTCAGGTTCGCATTCGAAGTATCTACACCATTAGTCGATGCTATAGATCTCCTCGTAAACGTATGGCTTCATGATTTAATAGCGGAAAGCACCATTTTCCCTAGATGGTTAGCTTCTCTATTAGCAGACGGCGTAATATCGGGTATAGGAAGCGTCCTAATCTTTTTGCCAGTTATAGCGTTTTTCTTTTTAGGTTTCGCTATATTGGAAGATGTAGGCTACATGGCGAGGGTAGCCTTTATCGTAGATAAGTTCTTTAGTAAGTTCAGGCTCCCTGGCAAAGCCATTATACCCTTAGTGATAGGTTTTGGCTGCAACGTTCCGGCTGTTATGGCGGTTAGAGGGATAGAAGATGAGAACGATAGAAAAGCTTTAGCTTTAGTAGCTCCCTTTTCTTCATGTAACGCTAGGCTACCCGTGTATTTAGTCATAGGAGGTGCTGTACTCGGAGCCTACGCTGGAATAGCTATAGCTAGCATGTATGTATTAAGTATAATATTAGCTCTGATCGTAGGGCTAATTTTGAGAAGCACCCTGTTTAAAGGCCCCTTCACGGGCTTCATAATAGAAATGCCTCCCTACCTAACGCCTAGGTTAGATAACATTGCATTTAAGACGTGGGAAAGAACAAAGAGGTTCCTCTTTAAGGCGGGAACGGTAATATTCCTAGGCGTTATTCTGATATGGCTCCTCTCGGTCTTCGGACCTTCTGGATATTTAGGACCAGAAGCTTTAGAAAATGCAGCATTACTTAAGCGAAGTTGGTCTGGAGTTATAGGCCATTACTTATCGATTATCTTCTCCCCTATGGGTTGGGATTGGAGATCTAGCACCGCTCTACTGTTTGGGTTCGTAGCTAAGGAAACGGTTGTAGGAGTAATGGGCGTTCTTTACGGAGTTGGAGAAGAGGGGTTAACGAACGTAATAGCTCAATATTTCACCCCAATATCGGCTTACGCATACATGATCTTCGTTTTAACGTATGTACCTTGTCTAGCCACCATCGCTATGATAAGAAATGAGCTAGGGTTAAAATACGCTCTATTTGCACTATTTTACGAGATCGTACTAGCGTACCTCTTAGCTCTAACGGTAATGGGGCTAGGACATATCGTAGGTGTAGTTTAGTATGAAAAGCGGGAAGCTTTTCATTCTCTCAACTCTAGCTTTTATCCTAGGGATATTTTACGTGCTTGCCGTAATCCTCGCTATTTATCTATGGATTACTCAATCTCCGTTCTCATCTCAGTTCTTGTACTATTTCGTTCCTAAGGACGTAAGCTCAGTTATAATACTAGCTCCAATTGGGTTAGTGTTGTCTTCATCATTATACTACGTCCTCAGAAGAGACGTAGTTAAGAGCATAGCGTGTTTACTAATAGGAGGCGGTATAGGAACGATCGCCATGATCATACAAACGTTGGTCGTTTTTGCTAACATCGTTGACGCTACGATAATGGGAGAGAAGTTGTCTATAGAGAAAATTACTGTAGGATTACTTAGAGCGGACAGTTCTCTAGGATGGGCAGCTTTCTTGTTATTCTTAACAAGCATTTTACTCTACAGGAAGCTTAGGAATACGCTTAAAAACAACCTGTAAGGGTTAAAAATTGAGGTATGGTTATGAAGACGTATGTTGGGACATCTGGATGGGTCTACGATTGGAACCCAGATGGATTTGATTGGTATGTTGTAAATTCGAAGTTAAACGCCGTTGAGCTTAATGCGAGCTTTTACCGTTTCCCGTTTCCCAACCAGGTTAAGGGGTGGAGGAATAAGTCAAGGGGTAGAATTAGATGGTCCGTTAAGGTATCTCAACTAATAACTCATAGATTTAGATTTGGAGAAAAAGCGAAAAGCTTATGGTCTAAGTTCTTTAAGCTATTTGAACCCTTAGATGAAATAATAGACTTTTACCTCTTTCAGCTCCCTCCCTCGGCCAAGCCGACCGATAGCTTTTTACAAAAGCTAAACGATTTCATCTCTTTCACAAAGCTAGGAAGTAGATTTGCTCTAGAAGGTAGGAGAGAGGAATGGTTTAAGCCTTGGTTTGAGAAATGGTGTGAAGATAACGGAATAGTCCCTGTATCGGTAGACGCTCCTGAACTACCTAGGATAATACTAAAGGCAAACGACATAATATACCTGAGAATGCATGGGAGAGAATACTGGTACGCTCACTATTACACGGATGAAGAGCTAGATGAGGTAATTAATAAAATTATTGAGAAGAAAGCGAGTAAAGTATACATATTTTTCAACAATAATCACGACATGCTTGAAAATGCGAGAAGGATGCTGAAGAAGCTCTCACCATACGTGTTATAAGTAAGCTTTCAATTATACGTTACGTAATTCGGTAGGTAAGAAGGGATTGAAAAGAGGGATTTCTCCCGTGGTAATTATTATGCTGTTGGTAATTATAGCGATAGTAGGTGCCTCTCTTACCTATTCCTCCGTTGCGAATTATATAACTCAACTCATGGTACAAGGAGGAGAAATTGATAACATAAAAATAGATATGGCCTACTTAGGAGAGGGGCTGGAATTAGATAGGGTATGGGTAACGGTCAGGAACGCGGGTTCAGAAAAGACCTTCCTTATCGATACCGTATATATATATTTGATGATAAGGACGTCTACCTGATCGCTACGGTAGCTAACTTAAATTGCGAGCCCTCTAACGTGCTATCTAGTGGTCTTGGAGCAGGTGAGGTAGTTAAGCTGTACAAAGAAGGAGATAACCTATACAATCTAACCATTGGAGAATGGTATACGATAAAAGTGGTAACGGTGAATGGAGGGCAAGCCGTCTATAAAGTACTATGTAGTAAAACGACTTAATCGGTGGGATAAAAAGCAAAAATGTTACCGTAATCCGTAACGACCTTTACATAATTTGTACCAACCGGTAGAACTATAGTGTATGTTTCTCCAGGTCTTAAGGCGAGAGGTGGAGAAAAGTCTTGGTATGTAGCACTACTATTGCCTATATACCAGATTCTAACAATTCTAGATACATAAGGACTTTCATTCTTAATGGTAATAGCTCCACCGCTTACATCGGTCCAAGTTGCCTCGACTACCGCTTCATCAACGACGATATTTCCTCCTCCAACCGTAGCTTCTATTCGAAGCCGTACCGTATTATCAGGCGATATGTAATCTTCTGTTAGCGGTACGCGGATCCTCAACTCCTCATATGGACCCAATTCTGTAGTATTTTTGCAATCCCATCCGCCTTTCGTATAGTTATAAACTTCGATTAACGCCGTTCTACTCTTCCTCGAATGCGAGTTTCCTAGTGTTATGAAGCCGATAAAGCTCCTTAGCGTGCCATTATAGGTTACGTTATTTATCTCCACATCTATTAAAGGAGAGGCTGGTAAAACATCACCATCCCTTTCTCTTAACTGGTCTTTAGAAGGTTTAAAAATTGAGCAGTTAACTCCATGTGAGTAAGAGTAGGTAGCTCTTAACATTAATTCATCTAGGTAAAGTGAGTGGATAAGGGGGCCTGATGTACAGAGGCGCACTAGAACGTATCCGTCCTCCCTCACGTACTTATCAGGTAATGATAAGGTTACGTTATACCAATCATTAGGTACGGTAAAGGACTCAATTTTCTCAAACCTATCTAAATCGAAGTTATATGCGTAGATATCCAAATTAACATCCGGATCCGGCGTCATACATCTAAGTATTAATCCAAAATCCCAATTTCCACTGGGAAAGGCACTTATCTTATCCATTAAAAGGCTAAAGGTGGCGTTTATCTCCGCAGCTCCAGGTGGAGGTTTAGGCTTCTTTTTCCCCGTAGGTTCCGTAGAAAGCACGATATAGTCGGAATTTCTATCATACCTGTAGAGCCTTGGAGGCTTATCGTATTCATCAGGAGTGTAATCTCGTGCACCTGTGTCGTTCGAAACATAGAAAGTTCTATTGACCATATTTACTCCTCCAATACCATTTTTATTGCTTTGACTGGGCATTCTTCTGCGCATATTCCGCATCCCTTGCAGTGTTCGAGGTCTACCTTGGGCACTGTCTCGCCGTCCCATATTATTGAGC
>CALBHZ010000100.1 GCA_937892815.1 uncultured archaeon
GTAATATATGGTCTAAGAATTCTAAAAAGAAAGAAAACAGGATAATAAAATTATTTCTTCTTTTTTGCAACTACAATCTCTATCGTCGATACGTATCTCTTTTGCTCTCCCTCTCCTAAGAGTTCGGTGTCGAGCTTGATGTCCTTTACGTGATACTGCTCACTTCCCAACCTCCTAGTTATTATCTGGGCTACATCTACCGCTCTAGAAATAGCCTTCCCTCTCGCTCTTAGAACTACTTCATCGAATTGGGTCAATTGCAACATCGCAGAAAGGGCGTAGCTCATTACGGGTTTTTTTCCTATGAATATATGGTTAGGAGGCGTAGGTTTCTTTTCAGCTGCTTCCTCTTTCTGTTCCGCCATTTCTTCTCACGATAACTTACGCCATTTTCTTAATTTATATATTTTTCTCATAGATGAAAAATTCGAGGGTTTTACAGTAGTACGTTTATAGGTATGTCTTCGTACTCTCCAGTTGGTAAGATCCTTCTTATTGAGATTGGGAGGGCCTTTGCTTCCAGCTCTGCTTTAGCTATAGAGATAGGATCTTTCAAATTCTCAGATAAAGGAATTAATGGAGGAGCTCCTAGAGATAATTGAAGGGCTCTTGCCCCTACGATTCTCGCTCTTTCAAACCTAGTTAACCAAGGAGGCCCAATCCTTACCTTATACTTTTTAGTAGAAGAACGGGCCTTGACCGTTTTGAGCCTCACCTCTTAACACCTATATAATATGCTATCCCCACTCATCTTAAACATAATAAATTTTACGATATACTTCAATATACCTCTCAATTAAAACCAATTTAATTAACCTCCTACCTAAACAAAACCTTTCTCTTGAGCAAGTTTACCAAGTAAAGGATATGAGCACACCTCTCTATTGCTATAGTTCTCTCTAAGGCCTCTTCAATGGATCTACCTAACGCTACGACTCCATGTCCTCTTAAAATCAGTAAATTAACGCCCTTTTTAACGGCGCTTTCCACGTCTTTTGCTAAAGTTTGACTACCGGGTTCTCTATATCCTATAACTCTTACGCCATCGCTTAGATACATCTTAGCCTCCTCGGTTATTAAATCAATAGGAATATCGAGTACGCTTAAAGCTGTAGTGTAAGGAGGGTGGGAGTGAATTATTGCGTTAACTTCCTCTCTAGCTCTATAAATTGCTAAATGCATGGGAAGTTCGATAGATGGCCTCTTCCTCCCTTCCCATTTCCCCGATAAATCTACCTTTACAAAATCTCCTTCCTTCGCTTCCGCTAAGTAAACGCCGGATGCCTTAATATATATCTCATTTCCCCTTCTTATGCTAATATTTCCCTCTCTACCAGCTACATATCCAAGCTTATCAAGGTAATGACAAACCCAGATTAACTTCCTCATTACTGAGACCTCGGATAAGATCCTAGTACCTTTATAAATAAAACCCTTTCCGCTAAAAGAGTTAACGCTTCAGATACTCTTTTATCTTTTACATGTCCTTCAAAATCGACGAAGAAATAGTATTCCCAAGGCCTTAATTTAGTAGGCCTGCTTTCTATCTTCGTTAAGTTGATGTCTTTATTAGCGAAAACTTCTAAAGCACGATATAGAGCTCCAGGCTTATGCGAAACGGCGAAGATAATGCTCGTTTTATCCTTTCCTGTAGGTTCAGCTTCGCTTCTACTTAATATTAAAAATCTGGTGAAGTTTAAGGGGACGTCTTCAACTTCCTCCGCCAATATGTCTAAATCGTAAAATTGAGCCGCTCTCTTACTGGCAATAGCAGCTACGTTCTTTAAACCCTTCTCCTTAAGCAGCTTCGCGCTTCCCGCCGTATCGTACATCGGAAC
This sequence comes from uncultured archaeon, assembly GCA_937892815.1. GTDB lineage: Archaea > Thermoproteota > Nitrososphaeria > Conexivisphaerales > CALBHZ01 > CALBHZ01. The sequence goes on from CALBHZ010000100.1 coordinate 1,839, forward strand.
GGGTTCCCAACCGTGTCTCTCTATGTAACCTCTACATTGCGCCAAAGCTTGAGGATGGGACCAAACCTCCTTTATATCCTCTAGCTTAACCCCTTTATTGGCCATTACGCAATGTCTTACCCTAAGTATAATTTCACCTACTATCTTTAAATTACTGCTAAATAGGAGATCATAGGTGCTCCCTACACTTCCTTCAAGCGAGTTTTCTATTGGAACTACTGCATAGTCCACCGTACCTACTTCTGCTAACGAGAATACTTCCCTTAAGAAAGGTCTAGGGAATAACTCAACGTTTTCTCCAAACCTTTGGATAATAGCTTCTTCGCTATATGCTCCTCTTTCTCCTTGAAAGCTAATTTTCAACTTCAATTTTCTAGTAAACAGGTGTTAGCCAATGCATATATTTAGGTTCCTGTCCTTTCACTATCCTCTCGTACTTCTCTTTAAGTGCCTTCGTAATAGGACCTATTTCTCCATTCCCTATAAGCCTTCTATCAACGGAAAGTATCGGCGTTACTTCCGCTGCTGTGCCTGTGAAGAAGGCTTCATCAGCTAGATATAGTTCAGTTCTCGTTATTTCCTTTTCAACAACTCGGTAACCGAGCTCTCTCGCTATCTTTATCACGGTATCTCTTGTTATACCCTCTAGTATTCCACATGAAGGAGGAGGCGTATATATTACACCGTTCTTTACTATGAAGATATTCTCCCCGCTTCCTTCGCTAACTCGTCCATTTATATCCAAGAATATCGCCTCATCAAATCCATTATTTAAGGCCTCCATTTTCGCTAAAACGCTATTCGTGTAATGTCCAGTTACCTTCGCTGAAGGAGGATTGCTCATTTCACTTATCCTTCTCCAAGTTGAAATCATAGCATGAACGCCGGGTTTCTCGAAATACTTTTCAAACGGTAAAGTTATAACTATAGCTTGCATTTCATGATCCTTTAAGCTTAGACCTATAAACCCATATCCTACGATTAAAAGAGGTCTAATGTAAACGTTGCATTTTAAGTTATTAGCCTTGATCGTTTCTAGTATAGCTCTAGACCATCCGTTTAAGTCGTAAACTGGATCAAATCCATAGACCTTTGCTGAATTTATCAATCTTTTAATGTGATCCTGCAATCTGAAAATGTACATCTGAGTGCCGTTCCAATAACCCCTTATCCCTTCAAAAACGCCGGTTCCATAATGTAAAGCGTGCGTCAGGACATGTACCTTCGCTTCATCCCATTTAACTAGTTTTCCATCCATCCATATGTACTCTGTTTCAAACTCCTTTCTCATTTTCTCGCGTCATTCTAAAGGATAATATCGGTTATAAATAAATCGTGAAGTATAGAACTATTAACGATCAGAAAAGCTTAAAAATGCTAGTTTCAAAACTTTAACAGTGTTATATGAGCTTAGTCGAGAGCTCCGACCTTAAATCGAAGGAGCTCCCCTTTCCTTCATTAGGCAAAACAGGCTTCTTTCGTCTACTGGACATATCCCTTACAGGAATAGTATCTAGTAGAATGAGACACGTGATAAAGAGGTACTAAAAAGGAATGGTTTAGAGAGTTAAAAATCGAACATGTGCCTGGAGATAGTCCCTTTACTCTTCGCTTAGTAGCAATCGGTAGATCCTATAACCCTATCTCTATAAGAAATATCGAAAGAATTGAGTATTTAAAAAGAATCGTTGATAGAATTGCTGAATGAAACCGGAAATTTCATCCATCAAAAGCCGATCCTGAAAATTTGAGGATAATGCTGTCCAAAGTGAAACCCTCCCTTAAGAGGGTATATTACGTACGTGAGAAGCAAGAATAAACCTTAAAACTCTATTGTTTTAAAAATAAAAAGGTGATGTTAAATGGGGCTTCCAGTTAGAGAAATTACTACGCCTACTAGGAGGTTTGAGAGAGTAGGAGCCCATACCCACATTAAGGGATTGGGACTAGATGAAAGGAAGAGGGCCGTTAAGGTAAAGGATGGAATGGTAGGACAGGAAAAGGCGAGGGAGGCAGCTGGATTAGTAGTTGAGATGATAAAACAGGGTAAGATGAGCGGAAGGCTAATAATACTCGCAGGCCCTCCTGGCACTGGTAAAACGGCCCTAGCTGTAGCAATATCTAGGGAGCTCGGTTTAAATGTACCATTTATTAGCATAAGTGGAAGCGAAATTTACAGCGCTGAAAAGAAGAAAACCGAGGTTCTAATCGATGCCTTAAGGAGATGCATAGGCATTGAAATTCATGAACAAAGAGAAGTTTATGAGGGGGAAATCACTAAAATGGAGATACTAACCGCTCCACATCCCTACAACCCGTATCAGAAAATACCCGAGGGAATAAGACTTACCCTAAAGACCACCGAGGAGGAAAGAACCTTAGAGGCCGGCTCCGAAGTAGCAAATCAAATAATACAAGCCGGAATAGGAGAGGGGTATGTAATACAAATCGATGCGGAAACCGGTAGAGTATCGCCTCTGGGTTTAAGCATAGAGAGCGCAAAAGGTAAGACTTATGAAGTAGATACCAGAATAAAAGTTCCTAGACCAACTGGCAAGGTTAAGAAACAAAAAGAGTTCGTTTACAACTTAACTTTAGCCGATCTGGATGAAATGGTTGCGAAGAGGAGGAGTTCTTCGATATTCTCGTTCTTCTTTGGAGGAGCGGAGGAAAAGGAGATAAGCCCTGAAGTTAGGATGGAGGTAGATAGGCAAGTAAGGGAATGGGTAGATCAAGGAAAAGCGATAATACATCCTGGAGTACTGTTCATAGACGATGCCCATCTACTCGATTTAGAGGCCTTTAGCTTTCTAGGTAAGGCTATGGAGGGAGAGCTAGTACCCATAATTATCTTAGCTACGAATAGAGGGGTAACGAAGATAAGGGGAGCTGAAATAGAAGCCCCATTAGGCTTCCCTCTAGACCTCCTAGATAGAGCCGTGATAATAGGAACGGAGGAGTACGATAAGGAAAGCATAAGAGCTATCCTAAAAATTAGATCTGAAGAGGAAAAGGTGACCTTAACTCAAGAAGCTTTAGAGGCTTTAGCGAGCATAGGTCAGAGGACTAGCTTGAGATACGCCGTTCAGCTTCTAAGTATAGCGGCTCAAAATGCGAGAATTGGGGGGAAGGACAAGGTAACTGAGGAGGATGTAAAGAGAGTAGATGAGCTATTTATGGACGTAAGCGAAGCCGTTCAACATTTGAAGAAGTACGAAGATCGTCTACTGAAGCATTAATTTTATATAAAATATATTCCGTAACTGTGATTAGAACGAAATATTTTTATTATTAGCCTACCTCGTCAATTAAGGGTTTATAGAGTTGTTTATGGAGATTAGATTCCACGGTAGAGGAGGACAAGGGGTTGTTTCTGCGAGTAGAATTTTAGCCGAAGCGGCTTTAACGAAGGGCTTGTACATACAGGCCTTTCCAGAGTTCGGTGCTGAGAGAGCGGGCGCTCCTATAGCCGCCTATACTAGGCTCTCAGACCAACCTATAGAGATCCATTCATTTATCTACGAACCCGATGCGGTAGTTGTCGTGGATAAGAGCATGGTCTTCTATCCAATTATAAGAGAAGGACTGAAGAAAGGAGGGAAAGTCGTAGTTAACTACGCAGGAGATCCAAAGATCGTAAGGGAGAAGCACGGCCTCGATCCTGAGACTACGGTAATATCGGTTGATGCTACTACTATAGCTCTAGAGACCATAGGAAGGGATATACCGAATACTCCGATGCTTGGAGCTTTTCTCAGAGTATGCGAACATGTAGATCTAGAAAGCGTGGAAACGATATTGTCTAGGAGGTTTAAGGGAAGCATACTGGAAAAGAACAAGGAAGCTTTAAGAAGAGGCTATGAGGAGGCGAAGATAGGATGAAGGTAAAGGAATTAGAAGAACATCCCACGTTCGCGGCAGTTCTTCCTCCAGCTACCTCTGAAGAGTACGATACGACTGGATGGAGAGCCTTCAAGCCTGTCGTAGATAAAGAGAAATGTACTGGATGTCTAATTTGCTGGGTTTACTGTCCAGAACCGGCTATAATTAGAACGCCAGATAGAAAAATAGAGTTCGATTATAAGCATTGCAAGGGATGCGGTATTTGCGAAGTTGAATGCCCCATTAAAGCTATAAAGATGGTGAAGGAGACATGATGGTTCAAAAATTAGCTTTATCGGGAGATGAAGCGGTAGCTTACGCGGTCAAACAATGCGACGT
>CALBHZ010000101.1 GCA_937892815.1 uncultured archaeon
CCATTGCATATATGCTTCCCTTACCTCTTCAGGTATCGGAATCCATCTATCTCGACTCATCTCTTGTCGAACTAGCTCCTTAGAAAAGATAACTTCGAGCTTTTCAGGCTTTACCGGCTCTCTCGTCTCTGGATCTATTGGAGGTGGTAGGGGCTTAGGAAGATCTGGAAGTATATTGTACCAATACTTGGGGATCGCTTCCTGATCTAAATCTATCCTCATTCTGTTCATAATACGTAGGGGTCTTTAAAGCATATATTTATACGTTTTTGTACGAAAACATACATCTATCATCGCATGTTTCTCGACTATTAATAAAAACCTAGAAACACAGAATAAGGTTAACCTTTCCTCAGTTTATAGATATGGAGTCCCTTAACGACATCCTTCTTAACAACAGAATAGTGGAGTCCTGAAAATATGCCGCAAAAATAGGCGTCGATAAACTCTTTAACGTCCATCTCTAATTTAGGACCTAAAACGGTAACTATAACCTCTCCCTTACTTTCCATAACTCTGATCTCAACCAAGTCCATTAACATCATATCTACAATCCTCAATGAAGAGAAAATATCTTTACCCATGGAAGCGAAGAACCTGCCTAGCTTAAATCCACTTAACCTCCAGCTCTCGATTGCCTTTTTATCATTACATATATGGCTAGACTTTAAGACCAACTCGAAAAATTCTAGAGGAACGGAGGTTATACCTATGCTCTTACCGGCCCTGAAGGCCTCATAACAGGTTAACGCTTCAGATAGCTCAAATCCATGATGTTTAGCCCATAGATACCACTCAATTATCTCATTAGCTAAAGCGAAGACGGGTTTTCCATGTTTCTTAGCTTCTTCAGATAGCATTGCGGCGAGATCTCGACGTACGGTTAAGGTAGTCCTACTCATCCGGAAGTATTTACTTTATTTCAGAGTATAAAAAGATTACCTTTTCAGAGCATATTTACGCAATTTATATCCAAAAATCGAAAAATAGCTTAATAAATTAGTTAGATGACCAAGTCATCAAAGCCCTCCTCTCCTTTTATTCAAATACTTTACAATAACGAAAATGAGGAACATGAGCAGGAAGAGGAGAAAGGGAATCGTTGGAATCGAAGCGGCTATCGTAATGATCGCGTTCGTCATCGTTGCAGCAGCTCTTGCCTTCGTCGTGCTAAACATGGGATTCTTTACAACTCAGAGGACTAAGCAAGCGATATCTTCGGGATTAAGTGAAGCTACTACCGCAATCGAGGTAGAAGGAACGGTAATAGGCCATAGAGTTGAGAACGGTTCATCGTTAGATTGGATCGCCATACCGATTAAGCTATCCTCTGGTCAGCAAAGCATCGATTTAGACGATAGTAGAGTAGCTATTTCTTATATCAGCGATCAGATGGTTTACTCGAACATATACGCTGGACCGACGACAGATCAGACTTATCAGGAACCGTCGACGGTAGCAGATAGCTTAACGGCAACCAGTCGGCCAAACGCTACGATCTTCTGGACCGTCTCAAATGAAAGTCCACCGAACACCGTTCTAGATCCAGGCGAACACGCCGTTCTTGTAGTTAAGTTCGATAATAACAACATGCCTTCAAGCTACGATACCATTACCGTTGAAATAGTACTGCCCTCTGGAGCATCGATGACCGTCTCGAGACAAGTACCCGTAATAACCGATACCATAGTAGTACTAGGTTGATCCAAAATGACCTCCCTCATATTTCCCCCTTTATTTTTTTGGTGATGGTAAAAATGAAGAGCTTTTTTATGAGAATCGGCCTATTTTTAGGCCTATCCTTTATTCACATGTTCCTTTTCATTCACGGTTATTACCAACCTTATTCGGACGAATATCCTTTAATTACTCTGTTAGCACCTATTGCTATTTTTTCCCTTATTCCAATTAATAGCAAAATTCTTTCTTTTTTAAAAAGAAGCAGATCGTTAAAGGAAAGGAAGGAAGGAGAAAAAGAGGTAAAGGTAGAGGGATTTGAGGAAGAGGAAAAGAAGGAGGAATCACCGGAGGTAAGCACCTTAAAAACCTCTATTGATGATAAATTCGTAGATGAAATTAAAATTCAGGTAAATAGCCTGCAGAGTAAAATAGACGACATCGATGGAAAGCTCGGATCTTTAATTAAGAACCTTACGAGCATCGCTCAAAGCATTAAAGATGTTAATGAGAATATGAACGCCGTTCTCGCAGACATTAGGGCTTTAATGAATGAAGCCGAAAATCCTTTTGTAAAGTTAAAGCTCAATGAACCTCAATTTCCCTCCTCTACAAACGAATTAGAAGGAGCATCATCCGTCCAGTTAGTTCAAACTCCAAAACCTAAGGCTCAACCTAGTAAATCGGTATCCAGAATCATAAGCCTCACACAGATTGTTGAAGATGTATTGAAAAGATATCCAGTAAAAGACATAGATGAAGTACTATCTAAATATCTAGAACTCGGTCTTATTTCCGAACAGGATCTACTCACCATCTACAATTTGATCGACATCTTCTTATCAACTAGAGTGGAAACCGAGAAAATGATCGAACTGCTGTACAAGTTCAAGGACTATTTAGGCATAGACGATCCAATGCTAGAGCTTGAGGCGATAAGGAGGAGGATTAGGAGGTTGGATAGAGGCTGTCTCTTATACACATCTCCGAGCCCACGAGACCTCTCTACATCTCGTATGCCGTCTTCTGCTTGAA
>CALBHZ010000102.1 GCA_937892815.1 uncultured archaeon
CACATGGGTTATCTTGTCATGTTGAACAAAGCAGGTTATCTTCCTATATCCGGTTTTCAAATTCTGCATATCTATGAGCGACCCGTAGCCCGGCTTTCCGCACTTCTTACATACCACCTTCCCCAACCACTTGTACCTATACCTCACGTACCTCTTCCTATACCTCTTTACGTATTCTAAAATTCTATCCCTATTCCTACGGTAGTAGTCTCTGGAACGCTTCAAGTACTCATCTCTCCTCTCTATCCTGTACTCTTTACTCTTCCTCAGTATCTTGCTCCTATTCCTCCGATAATACAGCTTCTTCAAGCACTTAGCGCTACACGCCTTCCGATGAGGAAGCATCTTCTCTCCGCAAATAGGACATTTGGGAAGCCCCTCTTCAATTTCCTTTAATATCTTCTCTAAGATCGGCCTCACTACACTAACGGCCTCGCTCAACGTTTTTACTGTATTAATGGATAACAACGATGAGCAACTTGTCAAAATTTTTAAGTCTACTTTCCGAAGTTGGAGAGAGCTAAAGCTATTGAGATACTGAAAACTTTTTCTCCTCTAAGACGGAGGATCGCATTACCTCTAGGAGCTCCCTCTTCATAACCCAAGGTCACCTTACAGATCAAACATAATAGCCGTTACTGATAGGCTTAAACCTTCGTGTATACCTCTATCCCTAAGTGCTTCGCGGCCTCTGGGGCCTTCTCCTCCGCGTACGGCGTCACCAAGAGCAGCCTTGAGGGCTTCCTGCCCTCCAGCTCCTCGTACAGCTCCGCCTTCCTCTTAAACGTACAGACGTCCGATGGCCCGACGTGGGACTTAACCTCCACCAGTATTACCTTCCCATTACTTACAGCTACGTCTACATCCACTTGGCTCGGATATCCGAAGACCTTTCCCTCTCCATCGAACCTCGTCCAGCGCTCAACCTTTAAGCCCAGCTCCTCCTCCACTAAGCCCTTTACGGCGCTCCTGAAGGCCTCCTCCGCCATTAAGCCCCACCTAGCTCCTAAGGCGGAGATGTGCCTCTCGACGAGCATGAAGCCCTTGTTCATGTCTTCCCTGAGCCTAGCGATCTCCTCGTCGTACCTTTTAAAGCCCCTATTCATGTCCTCCCTAAGCTTTGCAATTTCTTCATCGTGCCTCCTAAATCCCTTATTCATGTCCTCTCTAAGTTTATTGAAGTCCTCCCTGAGCTTAACTAGCTCCTGCTCGTTCCTGTCCAGCCTGCGCAGCACCTCCTCTAGGCCTAGCAGGCCCGCTACCGCGTAGCGAAATTCTCTATCCTTCTCGAGCAAGCTTATGAACTCGTCCTTTAAGCTCAAGAGCTTCAATCGAAGATCGACGATCCCTTTATTAAAGAGTTTTGGTATTCCATATAACGTGTAGATGTTGAATTGAGAAAATTTACGGGTTGTAGGAAGGCTAGTTGATATCTCTAACGCGGTTAATAGAAGCTTTGTAATCGTGTAAGACCTCTATTACAGTAAATTCAACGTTCTAGAATAAAGGCGCTAGAGACTTCCATAACGCTAAAGATAGCTACTTCCTATAGAGGATTTAAAGTGTATATCTAACTAGCTCCTCTTAATGGGCTACAATTTAGCTCTGAAGTTGGATCTTCACCTTCGGTCTTCAATAAATGATGGAGTTTCAAGGGACGTAGCTGTAAGCTACCTAAAGAACGCCACGTCCTTCAGAAGCACGATCGGATACCTTCTCCTCAACTTACTATATTGAGTTCTCTCATCGGCCGTTATACATACGGCGTTCTCCATTTCCGCAACCGCTACCGGAATCGCATCGTATATCGTAACTCCGGCATTAAACGCTATCTCCGCGCTTTTCTTCATGGTCATCTCGTCGAACCCCGCTACCTTAATGTGGAGCTTAAATAGGGCATCGATCGCCCTCTCCAGCTTATCGAGGTCGAAGTCCGGCTTATAACGGAGGGCATTTACAACTTCGTAGAATAGGAGAGGCGTAACGATTAGCTCTATCCTCCCCTCAACGAAGGCATCCCTTATTTCTAAGGCTTTATCCGTATCTTCCTCCTCGCTAAACCACTTTACAACTACCGAGGAATCTAGCGAGAATCTCTCCATTTCCTTACTTCCCTTGCGCCGTTCCATTTCACCTTACTCTCCCTCCTCAACTTATCGATCTCCTCGACCGCCTTAGATCTCTCTATTCTTCTAAGCTCTTCCTCAAACGCCTTTCTCGCGACTTCGCTCCAATTTACGTTCTCAACCTTCCTCATCCTCTCTTTTAGCTCCTTAGGTATCGTGATCGTCATATTCACATACTTCATATATTTATCTACAATATGTGCCGCATATAAATGTTCATAATACGTAGACGAGATCACTTATACGATAGACGCGTATTCTTTTTAATACTTTAAAAGGCAACTTTACGTAGTGCTCGATAGAGAGGAATGTTTAAAGCAAGCCCACCTCTTGAAGTACGTAAGAAATGTCGGGTTTCAGCTTAAAATTATAGTAATTCTTTTTGAGAGATGGCTAGGTCTCTACTTCGAAATCAATAGCGGAAATACGCAATGGGAAGCTTGACGACAGGAAGCACGTAAGTGAGGCATTAAAACCTCAGCAAAAGTAGACAAGGAGGTCATCGGTAATGCAAGAGATGCTTTTAAAATTTAGCTGTACGAGCCCCTTAATAGTAAGGAAGCGAGCACCAGCGAGGAGGTGATGGAGACGATATACGAGCACTGGAGAGCGATCTTTGTACTTGAGAGGAGATGAGGACCGTATTAGAAAAAGCCCTAGAGGAAACGCTGAGGAGCCTACCCCTATGCCCTATATGTAAGAAGAACCGTAGGCTACCGAATAGGAAGTACTGCAGCTCTAAGTGCGCTAGGAGGGCTTCATATTTAAGGAATAGGGAGAGGAGAAGGGAGTATCAAAGGAGGTACTACAGGAGTAACGTTGAGAAGATAAGGAGGACTCAAAGGAGGTATTACGAGAAGAACAAGGACAAGGTGAAGAAGTGCGTAGAGAGGTACAAGAGGAGGTACATTAGGTACGTATACAAGTGGATAGGGAAGGCTTTATGTAAGAAGTGCGGCCAATTCGGGTACTGCTCTATAATTAAGCAAATTAACGTAAGAACCGGATATATGCGCACTACCTATTTCGTTCAACACGGAAAGCGTACGCACATATGGACGGTAAAGGATTTCGAGATCTCTTAGTTCTCCATCGCTCAATAGGGTAATTACGGAAAAAGCGGAAGTAAAACGGTTCTTTGCCACCTTTCTCTCTTCCTATCAATAGTAGCGGAAGGCGTAGAACCTATGCACCAACCTCCAATATTTTCGAGAAAATCGAAAGAGCTTTCAAAAGCCTGTAAAAGAGCGGAGAGGCTTAAAGGTTTCTCAAAAGGACGATAAATTCATATTACGGTTATCAATTAGCTCTTAAGAGTTAGTAGATGTGGATTTACGAGGCCTCGATTTACAGGTTAACGCAAACGATACGCTTGAATTAACTGAATCGTAGAACTTCTCAAGACACTCACGTCTTCTCATTCGAGCTTACGTTACTAAGTAGCTCGTAGGTGTTCTGCGTATCGGATATCGTTGCAGTAGCGGGCGCCCTCTCGCTTTAAGCATCGCGTTAAAACCTCCTTTAAACGGGAATATCGATCAATGGGAGAGGCGCTCTAGTCACGATGCT